>CAZNPI010000025.1:0-8631 GCA_964575015.1 uncultured Gammaproteobacteria bacterium | reverse complement strand
GACCTCGCTGAGGACGGTGGTTCCTCGTGTTGCAGAACGATAGGAGGCACCGGCTCCAATGGC
Source organism: uncultured Gammaproteobacteria bacterium (assembly GCA_964575015.1). GTDB lineage: Bacteria > Patescibacteriota > Patescibacteriia > 2-12-FULL-60-25 > 2-12-FULL-60-25 > JAGOQX01. The sequence goes on along the minus strand of CAZNPI010000025.1, from coordinate 8,568 downwards.
TGCAACGCAACCAACGAAGAGGGTGAAGCCGATGGCAACCAGAATCGTTGCACGTCGCGCTTGTTTGTCTACACTTGTGTGCAGAAAATTGATTTTAAGCATGAGGATAATGGTAGTTTGAACTATACCAGCTCAAGGGGATTTTGTGGAGGGTGAGGGGCTATTGCTCGTGTGCTATACTTTCACTCGTCAACGTATGGCTATGAACCTTGCGATTCTATCGCGTACACGCACCGCATGTGAACGTTTTTTTGCACGTGCAAAAATTTGGTCAGAAGACGTTCGATCAAGATATGCGTTACCGATACTTGGTGTTTTTGTCGCAATCGCAACGGTGGCAGTCTATATGGCTCCGGTTCAGGCGCAGCAGTTGCTGGGTCCTGCTACCGATGATTCGAACTGGAGTTTTTTTGGTCCGATCATCTTGTTGATCACTTCGTTGCTGTACAACATTGTGCAGCTATTGTTGACGTTCGATTCAACGTTAACAACCATGATGATTCAATTTGCTCAATATAATAATTTTGTATTAGCGAATCCAGTGACAACAGGGTGGCCGTTAGTGCGTGACGTTTGCAACATGTTTTTTATTCTTGTGCTGTTGATCGTTGCGTTTGCTACGATTATCGGTTACGAGCCATTTGATTATAAAAAGACCGTTCCGAAATTATTGTTGATGTCGGTGTTGATTAATTTTTCAAAGACTTTAGTTGGGTTAATGATTGATTTTTCTCAGGTCGTCATGTTGACATTTGTGAATGGATTCCGAGCTGCTGCATTTGGAAATGTGATGAATGCGTTTGGGATGACGGATTTTTTATCGGTTATTAAGAACACGAATGCTCAGCCGACGGTTGTTGATAATTCAGCGTTGATGATTAGTTTGTTGTTTGCGGTTGGAATGCTTTCAGTTTTGGCCATGATGTTGCTCATCATGAGTATCTACTTTTTAGTTCGTATTATTTTGTTGTGGATTCTGCTCATCTTGTCTCCATTAGCATTTTTTGCCTGGGCTCTTCCGGATAAAATTCAGAAAGCGCTTGATCCATTAACGGGGAAGTGGTGGAAGCAGCTGGCGGCGTTGCTTTCCGGTGGACCGATCGTTGCGTTTTTTATGTGGCTCACATTTGCAATGGTGCAGAATTCTGGAACGGCCGGTGTGGCGGCACGTGAACAGATTTATGTTGCGGGGGCAAGTGATTCAAATATTGGCGTCACTTCTAGTCCTATGGGGGCTCCGGATCGCATGACAACCTTCATGGTTGCAACGATTATGCTGTTGCTTGGTTTAAAAACAGCTGTTGACGTTTCTGGTGAAGCTGCTCCGGAGTTGGGTAAGTTGGCAAAAAAGATTCAAAGTACAGGTGGTCCGGTCGGTTGGGCTGCGAAGCTTGGATATCGCGCGGGAAGAGGAACGGCACGTGCTGGTGCAAGAGTTGGAATGGCTGGAGCACGAGCCGCTGATCGTAAGTGGCAGTTGACGCAGCAGGCCGGCAAGAAGATCTCAGGGCTTGGTGAAACTCTTGGATCATCAAGATTGGCAAGTGTGCCGGTAATTGGTTTGGGTATTGGAATGGCAGCGAAGAGGGTTGCTACGGGGGGTGATGCATTGAAAGGCGTTGGTGCAAAAGATACGGCTGAACTTCGGAAGGGGATTCAATCTCAGTTGGAGGGCAAGTCGGAAGCAGATCGCAAGTCTCGTTTGGTGATGTTGTCTCAATCGGGCAATGCGTCGGAAATGCGCATTGCAAGTCAAATGTTGCTTGAGCGTGCGATGGGCGATGGAAAAGATAATCGCATGAAAGAACTCGAGGCTGAATTTAAAGCTAAATATATTACGGCTGGTTTATCTGAAGCCGATGCAACAACTCGTGGAAAGGCTGATGCGGTACGCGCTTATACGAGCGAGGCAGCGGAAAGTGCGGCACAGTTATTGAATATTTATAAAGAAAAGGGTGATACGGAGGCTGAAAACAAGTTAAATGAGAAGATTGAAAAGAGTGGAGGTCTTTTAGAGAAGTCGTTTGAAGCTTTGGCTGGACGTGTGAAGAGCATGGACTTGAGCACGATTAATAAGAACATGACAGCTGATTCAGCTTTTAATACTGCATTGTTCAGTCGACTCGGATTAGTTGATAAAGGTACGGGGAAGATTGCAGCTGGATGGGATAATGCAGACGGTTTAAAGAAATTGAAAGAAAATGGTGGCCCTGCGTGGGACAACTTGCAAGCATATGTGCACGAGGCACAGTTTAGTCCAAACGGTGAGAAGATGGTGATGGATCAGCTTGCAGCGATGGCGCCTGGTGCTGGTGTTGATAATCCGACGTGGGCTGCTGCAGAAAAGGCTAGGTTCGCTGTGACAGCAAAGGGTGATAATTTCACGTATGGTATCGCGGCGGGGAATCCATATGCGGCAGACATGATTACTGGGGCAACAAAAGCAAGTGTTGAGGGTGGATACGTTGACATGACAAAACTAGAAGATGTCACGCAGCGTTTGCCGGCCACGGGTACGATGAGTCAGGCTGCGGTTTTAAGTGAACTCCAAAATGCGGCGAATCCAATTCGATTTCAGCCAAGTAATTTTTCCATTCCGTTTGATGTTGCGTCAGCACAAACGTTTACTGACGCTGTATCAACGGCGCGCACTTCCGCAAGCGGTGGTACAGCACCAAGCACCTTGGCCTTGGGAAGAGCGCAGGCAGCAGGCTTTTCATCAGAGGTTGCGGCAATGTATGAAAAAGGAGGTTCGAAGACATATGCAACTCCTGGTGCTAGAACGGCACATGCATCAATTATGAGTGGTGCGATGAGTGGTTTGGCGGCACCAGTAGTGGACCCTGCGACGGGCGCAACTTCCATGAAGGCTACAAGGGGTGCAATTGGTCTACAGGCTCGAAACTTGGTGGCTGGTATTGATTTAGATGCATTCAAAGAAGATGGTGAATATACGAAGACCGTTGTAGATGCTTTGCATGGAAATGAAGACAAATTTGTGGCTGCTTATATTGCCGCAGATGCAAAAGGGAAGGCAAAGATGAAGAAGATGGTAAAAACACTTTCAACGATTGATTCGAAAAAGGCGCCGACCGCAAAAGATCCGACGCAGGCAGATGTGTTGTCTGCACTGCGTGCTTCGTCTGAAAAAGAATTCCGTGAGGAAATGGGATTTAAAGGCGGGAGAACGTAATTCATTGTCGTATGCCTGGATCACCGCTTAGACCTGAGTATGAATCATCGGTGGACATGCCGCCGTCATTGCGAAACTTTGTTTCTTCGGATGAATATCGGAACGCGGATGCAATATTGCAGAAGACGTATGGTTTAACAAAAGAGCAGACGATTATCGTTGGAGATAATAGTGTTGATGCGTTGTATAATCACACAACATTGGCTCAGGCAGTGGAGAACATCCGGATGGCGCTTGTTCCAGGGACGATCTCAGAAGTTCGATGGAAAGATTTTGTAACAGATTTTCTCAAACTCGAGTGCTGGCCCATTCGTGAATTATATGGAGCGGAATTAACTGATCTACTGGAAAAGAATCAGATTCGAACGGTTGGATGGCCAGAATATGCTGTGTCATTAAAACCTGTGACCTATTCCGGTGCGGCAACGCTATTGGCATCACGTCTCGGATTTGGTTTGGTTGGTCAACAGATTCATGATCGATTTCGTGATCTTATCGCAAGTAGGGTGAAAGATATTCGTACGGTTGCTCAAGTTGAAGAGCTGTTACAGCGATCCGTAGAAAAAGGAGGGCTTGGTTTTGATTCAGAAACAACGCAGCGGGTTCTTGATGCGATGGATGAGTTGATTCAGTCCGTTGAGGTTTTATCTGAGGATGAATATTCGCAATGGCTTGCGGAAGGTAAAAAGCCGAAACCGGTTTCAGCACCTATCAAGGCAGCTTCTCGAATTCCGGATGAGGATGAGTTGGAGATCGCGGCAATTTCCGCGCGTATGCCTCAGCCGATGAACAATCCGCAGAGCGTTCTGGATCAGGCCATAGAAACAACATTTGCATCGCTTTCGGTGAAACCATCAGATGATTATTCTGCGAAGCGTTTGCGTTATATCATTTCGTCTCGCTTGCGTGATGTTCGAAATCCGATTGAGCTTTTTCAGCTCTTGATGCGTGATACGAAGGTTGGTGGAATGGGATATGACCAGGAGACAGCTGAGGTCACGATGAAGCAGATTGAATCGCAGTATGTTGCGTTTCATTCTGCTATTATGCAGGATGAAAAATCAAAGCTAGATCAACAGATGCGCGAGCAATTGGCGAAGGTTGATGAGCGGAAGCAACGAGAAGCCGAGGAGCATGCGAAATGGTATAAGGAAAAAATTGAATCACGAAAACAGGTTGAAGATGAGGGGAAGCAGATCGCGGATCGCATGAAAAAAGCGTTCGCGGTTGTTCATCCAATGGATGCAAAGGAGCAAGCAACGGAAGAGCAACGGTTCGGTAAAATGGTTCCAGCTGTACCCCCGCCTGTGAGCCCGTTCACACCTCCGAGCGTTGCGCCTGTAGCAGCTCGTCCGGAAGTGAAGATTTCAAAAGCAACAGCCGTGATTCAGACCGCTGCGGCGCAAGCAAAGCCTCGTCTGGATGATGTGAAATATGGAGGACCACAATTGAAGGGTCCGATTCAGGAACTAAAGGACATGACGCTTGTAGAGTTCCGTCGATTGTCGAAGGACCCCGAGATTGCGGTACAAAAAATTATGCAGCGGTTGGAGGTCTTACGGCAGGAGGCATTTGAACGACGGATTGAAGGGATCCGCGCGTGGCAATCTTGCCCACTTCAAAAGGCATACGTTGAATTGATGTCCGAAGCATTTCAAAAGGCAAAGCCGGTTGCGCAATTAGCTGAAGAAAAGCAGGCCGCGGGTCAAGAATACCCAACACCGTCTGAGATTGCTGCTATCATTTCATTGAATAGTAAGCTACACTTCTAGAAGATTTCGTACTTCCATGCCTGAGAAATTCATCGTTCCGCAGTTTATCGATAACGAAGACCAGATCCTCGGTCCGGTTACGGTTCGTCAATTTTTAATCTGCTTGGTTGCGATTTTTTCTATCTTTATTGCTTCGCGTATTTTGGCAACGCCATATTTCATCGTCTACGTTATTTTTGTTGCACCTATTGCCGGGGTATTCGCATTCTTAAAAATAAATGGTCAGCCGTTCCATATTTTCTTTGTGAACTTCTTGCAAACAGTCATGCGCCCACCGCTCCGGGTGTGGGATAAACGACCGACCGATGCAGAGCTACGAGCGTGGACAAAGGTGGAGGTCGTGCCTCCAACGCAGGTTTCTCTCATGAAGCCGCGTCCTGAAAGTAGCCGTTTACGTGATTTGTCCTTGATCGTGAATACGGGTGGTGTCTATAAGCCGGAAGATGAATCTTTTTAATATATGCAAAGCAAGAAACTGGCAGGGGCTAAACCGGGCGTTCCATCACAGCGCTATCTTGATATTGCCGAGATCAAGGAGGACGTGGTTGTGATGAAAGATGGGACTATTCGGGCCGTATTGCTTGTATCAAGCATTAATTTCGCATTGAAATCGTTGGATGAGCAAAATGCTATTGTTCAAGCGTACATGCAGTTTTTAAACTCATTGGATTTTCCGATTCAGATCGTGATCCAGTCGCGTCGCATGAATATTGATGAATACATGCGAAAGTTGAATGAACAGGAGCGAAGTCAAACGAACGATCTCCTTCGTCGTCAGATCGCTGATTATCGAGATTATGTGAAGCAGCTCGTTTCGTTAGGGGAGATTATGCAGAAAAAATTCTTCGTTGTGGTTCCGCTGGATCCAACAACGGATAAGCAGAAAGGGTTCTTTGCTCGTTTGTCTGAAATTTTAACTCCGTCCGTGGCGATTCATCTTTCTGAAGAGCGGTTTACAAAAAATAAGCAGTCATTGATGTTACGTGTGAATTCGATTATGGGCGGGCTGCAATCCATGTCGCTGAATGCAGCGATGCTTGATACGCAAAGCCTCATTGAGCTGTTCTATACCGTGTATAACCCAGAGTTATTCGAAACACAGCGCATGGTGACGGTGGATAAGCTTCAAGTTGAAGGGTAAGAATTTTATTTTGCATTTTTATGGCCTTTGCTCCTCAAGAAGAGAAAAAAATCGATGCCTCCGTTCTCACGGCTGGCGGGGTTGGATTACAGCGCGGTCCGTCGAGTTCAGAGCAGAAGCAGGCACAAGAAAAAGAAAAGATTTTGCTTGAAGAAGAGCGAATTTATCGAAGGGGTATCTCGAGCATCCGTGACTTAATCGCGCCAAGCTCGATGAAGGTTGAGCCGGGCTTTGTCCGTTTGGGAGATGTATGGGTCCGCACACTATTCATCATTACGTATCCTCGCTATGTGACCGTTGGTTGGGCTTCTCCAATCATCAACCTCAATGCGCAGATGGATACGGCGATGTTTTTCTATCCGATCAAGGCAGATGTTATTTTGAAACAGCTGAAAAAGAAGGTGGGTATTGTTGAGTCGCAGATCACGACAGACGCGGAGGCCGGAAAACCACGTGATCCAATTGCGGAAACAGCATTACGTGATATCGAGCAACTGCGTGATGATTTGACGCAGGGTATTGAGCATTTTTTTCAGTTCGCTTTTTACTGCAGCTTTTATTCCACTTCATTGGAAGAGCTTGAACGATTGTCGCGAACCGTTGAATCTACATTTGGATCGATGTTGATTTACACGAAGCGCGCCTATTTCCAAGCGGAACAAGGGTTCAATTCAACGCTTCCGGTCGGAAATGATGAGCTCATGATCACGTTTAACATGAGTACGTCGCCGTTGGCTTCGTCTTTTCCGTTTACTTCAGCAGAGCTCACATCCGATAACGGTATTTTGTATGGAATCAATCGTCATAATAATTCGTTGATTATTTTTGATCGATTCTCATTACCGAATGCAAATGCTGTTATTTTTGCAACATCTGGCGCAGGAAAATCCTATTCCATCAAGTTAGAAATTTTGCGTTCAATGATGTTGGGAACAGACGTCATCGTTATTGATCCGGAAATGGAATACAAGCATCTGTCTGATGCGGTTGGCGGAACGTACGTTAATATTTCGTTATCATCAGCAGCAAAAATTAATCCATTTGATCTCCCTCGCCCAACAGGTGAGGCCGTGTCTGTTGAAGATATTATTCGCAGCGCTGTGATTACGGTGAAAGGGTTGTTGAAGCTGATGCTTGGAAAACTCACTGTTTCTGAAGACTCTATTTTGGATCGTGCATTGCTTGAAACATACGCAAAGAAAGATATTGTGCCGGGCGCTGATCTAACGACGGTGACGCCGCCGATCATGCAAGATTTTCAAGATATTCTAGAGGGCATGGAAGGAACGGGGGATCTTGTGTTGCGTCTAAAGAAATATACAGAAGGAACATTCTCCGGTTTGTTGAATTCACCAACAACGGTGCGCATGAATAATCAGCTCGTCATCTTCTCTGTTCGTGATTTGGAAGATGAGCTTCGTCCGATGGCAATTTATACGATCGTCAATTACATCTGGAACGTTGTTCGATCTGAACGCAAAAAGCGAATCCTGTGTATTGATGAGGCCTGGTGGTTGATGCAGCATGAAGATTCGGCAAAATTTATTTTTGCGCTCGTGAAACGATGTCGTAAATATTATCTCGGCATTACCACGATCACTCAGGACGTGAATGACTTTTTGACATCGCCATATGGACAGGCGATTGTGACGAACTCTGCAATGCAATTATTGCTGAAACAGTCTCCGGCATCTATTGATCTTGTTTCTCGCGTATTCATGTTAACGCAGTCGGAAAAATATCTGTTGCTTGAATCCGGTCGTGGTGAAGGGATTTTCTTTGCCGGTCAAAAACATGCGGCCATTCAGGTCGTCGCGTCGTATACAGAAGATCAAATTGTGACAACAGATCCAAATCAATTGTTGAAGATTGAAGCAGCGAAGAAGGAGTTCCAAGAATCACTTGAAGCGCCGAAAACGGCATAACGTGTATGCAAAAACGAACGAAACTTGCACTCATTATCATTATTGGTTTGTTATTGTTGGCATTAGGGCTATATCTATTGTTAACCCCGTATCTTGCTCAGCGCAACGTGAATACGCCGACCTCTGTACCTCCGGCTCAAATTCCTGTTTCGAATGGAAATTCGATTGCACAACCTGTTGCTACCTCAACGCCAAAAGCACCTCCCGTTCCAACTCCTGATGCGCTGTTACGACGCGTTGAAGATCGTGCGCGCTCAACGGTTGAGCGTATCGGTTCAGGGTCAAGTGGAAACGGATTTTTAGGAACGCAAGATGTCATCTCTGATATGACACCAAACGGTGCTGCAGAAATTATTGCTGCGCAGCAACTCATGCAAAAAGCGCATCCTGCTTCTGGACCGGCATTTGGTATCTCAACAAGAGCGGTGTCATCGCATGCGGAAAGTGGAAAGATTACTGATGCGCGTATTATCGTTTCCGTTGATGCAATTCAAAGCGAGGATGCGGGAATTCCGAGCAGTCCAACAAAGACGCAAG
>CAZNPI010000024.1:0-8841 GCA_964575015.1 uncultured Gammaproteobacteria bacterium | reverse complement strand
AATGTGATGATGTGGTGAGTCTTTCTCAAAAAGGGATGAAGGAGTCGATGAATGTGGCTGTTGCAACGGGCATTGCCACATATTGGTTATTACATGTTACATAAAAATGTATGTTGAAACTTTCTATTGTCATTCCAACAAAAAACGAAGCTCCGATTTTGCCGTTGTTGCTAGAATCCATTAAAGCGCAGACATTTAAGGAGTATGAGGTGATCGTTGCGGATGCATTTTCAACGGATACGACACGACAAATTGCCGAGTCGTTTGGCGCGCGTGTGGTTGACGGTGGTATGCCTGGTCCTGGGCGTAATGCTGGCGCGCGCGCCGCAACGGGTGAGGTGGTGTTATTTCTTGATGCCGACGTGCAGCTTGCTTCCGCAAAATTCCTTGAAGCTTTGATTGCTGAGATGGATCGAAAGACAGTGGACGTTGCAACCTGTCGCGTGAAACCATTAAGTCGGAAGCCGATCGATCGGGCACTGCATGAGGTGTACAACGCATTTGCCGTAGCCACGGAAAAAATTCTTCCGCATGCACCGGGTTTTTGTATTTTTATTCGTCGTGAAGCCCATGAGAAGATTCAAGGATTTGATGAAACTGTTGTGTTTGCGGAGGATCATGAATATGTGCAACGTGCGCAAAAGTTTGGATATCGATTTGGAGTGTTGCGTTCGTACCCGGTTGCAGTTTCCGTTCGTCGTCTTGAAAAAGAGGGGCGACTGATGCTTGCCTTTAAATATATTTATGGTGAAGTGCATATGCTGACGAAGGGTTCATTTCACGAACAGCCGTTTGAATATCGGATGGGTGGGGAAGATGTTGATGCTGTTGATAGTTTAGATGCATTGAAGGATCGACAGGGCTAGTTTTGTTCGGTATCCTGTGACAGCATGATGAATTTTTTATCGAAGTTATGGCACGGTGAAACGCGTGGGTTAACCATGGCCGCGTTTATCGTTGGCGCTGCATCATTAGCGTCTGCTGTTGTCGGTGTGTTGCGTGATCGTGTGCTCGCATCGACGTTTGGTGCAGGCCATGTGTTGGATGTGTATTACGCTGCATTTCGAGTTCCGGATTTGATTTATGGATTAGTTATTGTTGGATCGCTTTCTGCCGGATTTATTCCGGTCTTTGCGGAATATCTTGAAACGCGCCCAGAGCGTGAAGCGTGGCGTTTAGCTGAAAATGTTCTTTCTGTTGTTGGTGCGACAATGGCATTTGGATGTGTGATTCTTGCGCTTATGGCACCGGTCGTTGTTCCGTTAACTGTTCCTGGATTTTCACCTGAACAAATGGAACTAACGATTCGATTATCGCGCATCATGTTTTTGTCGCCCTTTTTTCTGGGCATGTCTGCTGTGATGGGTGGAATTTTACAGGCCACACGTCGATTTATCGCATTCGCACTTGCACCGGTGATTTACAATCTTGGGATTATTTTTGGTGCATTGATTCTTGTGCCTCGTATTGGTATGGACGGATTGGCTTGGGGAGTGGTGATTGGTGCTCTGCTCCATTTTTCTGTTCAAGCATCTGTTGCGCTTCGTCTTGGGTTGCGTCGTATTCCTATGCCGTCGTTGAAGGAGGATGGGGTGCTGCGTATTTTACGGTTAATGGCGCCGCGGACAGCTGGCTTGGCTGTGAGCCAGTTGAATCTAGTGATTCTCCTCATGTTCGCGTCAACCCTTCCGGCGGGGTCTGTTGCAGTCTTTAATCTCGCAAACAACTTGCAGTCGTTTCCGGTAAATATTATCGGTATTTCTTTTGCTGTTGCTGCATTCCCTTTGTTGTCACAGTACGCGAGTCGAAAAGAGGCAGATGTTTTTTCAAGTGTTCTGATCGGAACGGTAAAGCGAATTCTATTTTTGATTTTGCCGGCAACAGCATTATTTTTTCTCTTGCGTGCCCAGGCGGTTCGGTTGGTGCTTGGTGCTGGTGAATTTGATTGGAATGATACGATCCGTACAGCAACGGTGTTGGGTGTATTTTTATCAGCGCTTGTTGCGCAGGCACTGGTTCCGTTATTTGCTCGAGCATTTTATGCAGTTCAAAATACCTGGACCCCGCTATGGATTGGGCTTGCCTGTGAAGCGTGTAATATTGTTGGGGCATATTTCTTACGAACGCCATTTGGTATTTCTGGTTTGGCCATGTCATTTGCTGCAGCGACCTATTTGAATTTGATTTTGTTGATTTGGCAGTTCCGAAAACGGTATGGTTCGTATATTGCAGATCAGTGGATAAGATCTGGTCTCACAACGTTGGTTGCTTCCGTTGCATTAATTGTGACCGGGTATCCTGTACGACAGTACATTGGTTCGGTTGTTGAATTACGAACATTTTGGGAAGTGCTTATGCAAGCAGCGGCTTCTGGCGTTGTTGGAATGGCCGCGTTTATTGCTGTCGCAAAGCTTCTTCGCTCACCTGAGCTGGATGATTTTATCAATACAGCACGACGAAAATTTTTACGAAAAAAAATTCTGATTGCGGGTGCAGACGAGGCGCAGCGTACGTAGATTGGCGTGTTCGTGTGCTATTATTGGTTTATTATGACAAAGTCTTGGAATATTGTGTTGCCGTTATTGATGGTGTCGTTATTTGGATTTGGTTGTTTTCAAATAGGTCCGAGAATCGTAAAGGCGCCAGAGCCTCAATATGCTGCGCGGCCATCTACGGATACTGTTACTGCACTCGCATACGTTCGATTAAACGGATCACAAGGAACGATTTCGCGTGGTTCCGCCGTCGTATCTGCGCAAGATGGCGCTGAACTTGTTTCAGGTGATCGGATTCAGGTTGCAAGTGGAACGATGACGATCGTGTATCCAGAAAAAGGTGCATCACAAATTTCGGCCGGTTCAGATTTGACGGTATTATCTGATGCAAAGGGAGCTGGTGATATTTTTACAGAGATTCGATTGGCATCAGGAAAGGTGTGGACACGATTTGAGCATGTGTTTGGAAATGATGAGCAATTCTCCGTTGCAGCTCAAGGTATTGTGGCAACGGTTCGCGGAACGGGGTTTGGGGTTTCCGTTGAAAAGGATGGTGTTGATGTGCAGGTTGCGGATCACGCAGTAGAAATATTGCCAGAGCCTGTGGCAAACAAGGTTGTTGCGCCAGTTCGTATATCCGTTGGTCAGGGACTCCGGTTGCGTGCAAGTGAAATCATTAATATCTCTCCAGGTGCAATGAAGGCGAACATTCGTCGTCTATCATCAGCGGAGCGTCAAGCTATTGGTTTTACATTCGGAGCACAAAAGCTGTCTACAGAAGAATTGCAAAAACCAGCACAGACATTCCAGTTATTGAATGTTGCTCCTTTGATTCAGACAGTTGATGCCCAGCGTTTGCAGTTGTTACGCGATCAGTTCATACAGTTGAAGACTTCGGGTTTTGCTGCTCCAACTCGACAACTCCTCCCAGGAGAAACAGCACCGATCCGGTTAGCGCCAACAATGACCGGTCCGACGAGTACGGTGAGATAGTAATAAGTTGCCAAAATCACGTTTTTCCTCCATGATAGGCGCACATGGAACAGTCTTTGATTCGAAATTTCTGCATTATTGCCCATATTGACCACGGCAAGTCTACATTGTCCGATCGGTTGCTTGAGGTTACGGGGACCATTGATAAGCGAAAAATGAAGGATCAAATGCTTGATACGATGGATTTGGAGCGCGAGCGTGGTATTACGATTAAGCTGCAGCCGGCACGCATGTCGTATAAGGCAAAGGATGGAAAAGAGTATCAATTGAATTTGATTGATACGCCCGGACATGTTGATTTTACCTACGAAGTTTCTCGTTCGCTCGCATCCGTGGAGGGGGCAATCTTGCTTGTTGATTCAACGCAAGGTGTTCAGGCTCAGACGATTGCCAATTTGTATTTGGCATTGGAGCAGGATTTAGTGATTATCCCGGTATTGAATAAGATTGATCTTCCAAATTCTGAAGTGGAGCGTCGCGCGGAAGAGTTGATGAAATTGATTGGATGTAAGCGTGAAGAAATTTTGAGTGCATCCGGAAAGACGGGTGAAGGTGTTGCTGAGATTTTGGAACGGGTTGTTCGTGATATTCCGCCGCCAAAAGGTGATGCGGTAAAACCGTTACGCGCTGTTATTTTTGATTCAAAGTACGATGAGTATAAAGGTGTTGTCGCCTACATTCGCATGGTCGATGGTCATTTGAAGAAGAATGAAAAAATCCATTTCTTGGCAACTGCGTCGAATGGTGATGCGCTGGATGTGGGGTATCTCAAACCGGATCCGATCAGTGCGCCGACGCTGGAGACGGGGGAGATCGGATATGTTGTGACGGGATTAAAGGATATTGGTGCTGTACGTGTTGGTGACACGATCGCGAGCGCAACGCAGTGGCAGGAGACGGAGATGTTGCCGGGATATAAAGATGTTCATCCGATGGTGTACGCCGGAATCTTTCCAAAAGAAGGTAATGAATACGTCCGCTTGCGTGACGCGATGATGAAATTGAAGTTGTCTGATGCGGCATTGATTTTTGAACCTGAACACTCAACTGCGCTCGGGTTTGGATTCCGATGTGGATTGCTCGGCATGTTGCACTTGGAAATTGTCCAAGAGCGTATTCGTCGTGAGCACAATATGGATGTCATCGTGACAACGCCGTCGGTGGCATACGAGGTCACGCGAACAAATGGCGAGGAAGAAACGATTACATCACCATTAGATTTTCCAGATCAATCCGTCATCGATGAAACACGTGAGCCGTGGGTTGCGGTTGATATCGTGTGTCCATCCGATTACATCGGAAACGTGATGGCGCTTGTTCAGGATCGTCGCGGATCATATAAAACAACAGAATATTTCGATGCTCAGCGCGCTGTGCTGCATTACGACATGCCACTTTCTTCTGTAATCGTGGATTTTCATGACAGATTGAAAAGCGCATCATCTGGGTACGCATCGCTGAACTACGAATTCATCGGCTTCCGTCCCGCACCGATTGTGCAGATGAATATTTTGGTTGCTGAAAAACCCGTCCCTGCATTTACGACCTTGATTCACGAGAGCGAAGCGCAACGCCGTGGAAAAGAAATTGTGGAAGTGTTGAAAGATACGTTGACACGACAACAATTCGTTGTGAAAATACAAGCAGCAATTGGAGCAAAGGTTATTGCATCGGAAAAACTTTCTGGATATCGAAAGGATGTGTTGGCGAAAATGTCTGGAGGTGATTACACACGTAAATCCAAATTGTTGAAAAAGCAGAAGAAAGGAAAGGAGCGCATGTTGGAGCATGGTACGGGAACGGTAGAGATTCCACACGATGCATTTATCAAAGTGTTACGACGAGGCGATCAATAATATCTATGAAACGAAAACACCTGCAGGTACTTTGGAAGATCACCATGGGATTTATGGCGTTTGCAACAATTTTTTTCCTCCTTGCACCGTTTGCCAGTAATTTTTGATTAGCGGCTGCCCATATGCCACACTGCCGCCATGCAGAAAAAATGGCAGCTCATCGAAGTACCTGAACGAGAGGAATTTTCCACACTTTCGTCGTTATTGTTTGCGAGTCGGAATCTGATTGATCCGAACGATATTGCTGCATTCGTATCACCGGATTGGGATTCTGGTATTCACGATCCATTTTTATTTCGTCAGATGCCGGCCGCTGTTGAGCGAATATTTCAAGCGCTTGATGCTGGGGAGCATATTACCGTCCACGGCGATTATGACGCGGATGGTGTGACCGGAAGTGCGGTGATGATTTCTGTCTTGAAATTTTTGATTGAGATGCGGGGTTTGCAAGAAAAAATGCCGGTTATTGATTTTTATATTCCCCATCGTGATGAAGAGGGGTATGGGTTGCATTCAAAGACCGTTGAAGCGTTGCAGGAACGTGGAACAACGCTGATCATTACCGTTGATTGCGGAATTTCATGTGTGGCAGAAATTGCACAGGCGAATGAGTTGGGGATCGAAACGATTGTGGTTGATCATCATCAGTTCGGGGAAACATTGCCGGACGGATATTTGATTCATCCGAAATTGCCTGGAGAGGTATACCCGTTTCCGCATCTCGCGGCTGTTGGTGTCGCGTTCAAATTCGCATGTGCGTTACTCTCTGAGGGGCGTGGTCGCGGTCTCCCAATTGTTGTTGGTTGGGAAAAGTGGCTGCTCGATTTCGTCTCCATCGCAACAGTGACAGATATGGTTCCGATGATCGGGGAGAATCGAGTGCTCGAAACATTTGGATTAAAAGTGTTAAACAAGACACGACGTCCTGGATTGCGAAAGCTCATTGAACTGTCCGGATGTGAATTGGGGAAGTTGACGACTGAGTCTGTGGGTTTTGCGCTCGGTCCTCGCATTAATGCTGCTGGTCGTATGGATCGGGCAACAGTGGCATTGCAATTGATGCTCGCAGAAAGTGTGGAAGAAGCGTCTATACTAGGCGCGCAGATTGAAAAGCTGAATCGTCAACGGCAGGAAATGACAAAATCCATGATGTTAGATGCTGAATTGAAACTTCCTGAAGCTTTGCCATTCAATGTTCTTGTGTTGTCGTCTGAGACTTGGTCGCCGTCTCTTGTGGGAATCGTTGCCGGTCGACTTCTTGAGGCACACGGAAAACCAACGGTTGCTATTGGCAAATTCGGTGATCGTTGGGTCGGGTCCGGGCGTTCATTTGCAAGCTATGACATCACAGAAGCAATGAAGCGATCTGGTGGTGAGCTGCTCTCGCATGTTGGTGGCCATGTGCAAGCCTGTGGGTTTTCATTTTCTGGTGATGCGTCGCTTGATCATATCGTTTCTCAGCTTCGAGCTGATGCAGCCGAGCGTCTGTCTGCTGACATGTGCGTTCCTGTGTTAATGGTTGATGCAGAAGTCTCATTTGATGATCTGACTTGGGAGCTTGTTGAAACTCTGAATCAGTTTGAGCCGTTCGGTATGGAAAATCGTCGTCCAATCTTTTTGACTCGCAAAGTTGAGGTGCTGGCCTGTGATTTGATCGGGAGCACGCAAAATCATGTTCGGTGCACGCTTCGTCATCTTTCCGGAAGAAGTATGAAGTGTGTTGGCTTCTCCTTTGGTCCGCGTATTTCAGAATTTGCACTCGGCACGTATCTCGACGTGGTGTATGATGTGAGTGTCAATGAGTGGAACGGGCATCGAGAAATTCAATGCAAATTAGTTGATGTTCGTCCTGCAGAATTGTAATAATGTAATGTTAGAAATATCACGAACCACAACGACTCAAACTGTTTTTCGTATTTTTTGGTCTCACATGAGGAGATACAAGAAATATCTTTTTCTGATTTTGACAGGTGTTTTTGTTGCTGAGACTTGCAGTCTATTTTTACCATGGACGTATAAGCTCTTCATCGATCGATTTACGTCATCATCAGAGTCGCCCACGGTGATAGCTCAGGCTGCGGTGAGTATTTTGATAAGTGTCATCGTCATTCGGGGTATCGTCTGGATTGCATATCGTATTGCCGGATTTTCCGTTCAACACATGACCAGTCGTGTAATGGCTGATTTGAATCAGTCATCATTGCGGTATTTATTAGGACATTCGTATCAGTTTTTCACGGATTCATTTAGTGGTGCATTGGTAAAGCGCATTGATCGTTTATCACGTTCGTATGAAATGATTACGGATTCGATCGGCTTTGATCTATTTCCAACATTGATTCGTATTGTTGGAACGGTATGTATTGTGTGGTGGAGGAGCCCTCTTGTGAGCGTTATTATTGTCATTTGGATCTGCTTATACATGTTGGCTAATTTTTCCTTTTCGTTTTGGAAAATGAAATTTGACATGAAGCGCTCCGAGCAGGATTCAAAAGTGACCGGAACTCTTTCAGATATTGTGACGAATGCGATTACAGTGAAGTTGTTTAGTGGCGCAAATGATGAGAATGCGAGGTTTGTAGATGTGACTGAGCAGCTACGCCGAATGAGAAGATTTGGCTGGAATCTTTCTGAAATTAATGAGGCGATGCAATGGTTATTTATGATTGTGATTGAAGCCGTTGTGACGTATGCGGGCATTGTCCTTTGGAAAGAAGGTCGAATTACAGTAGGTGATTTTGTTTTGTTTCAAGGGTATTTAACAGGATTGTTTGGTGCCTTACGGCCGATCTCCAGAATTTTGCGCCGTTTTTATGAAGCGCTCGCAGATGCAAAGGAGATGGTTGATATTCTCGACATGCCGTATGAAGTTAAAGATAAACGTAGAGCAAAATCTCTTGAGATAAAAAAGGGAAAGATCGAATTTCAAAATGTCGTGTTCAATTATCACAAGACCCGTCGTGTCCTCGATGATTTTTCTCTTGCGATTAAGCCTCGTGAAAAGGTTGCGCTGGTTGGATCATCTGGTGCGGGAAAATCCACAGTCGTGAAGTTGTTGTTTAGGTTCTACGATTTGGATAGTGGAAGCATCATGATTGATGGTCAAAAGATTTCTGATGTCACGCAAGAAAGTCTTCGTAATGCGATTGCGTTAGTGCCTCAAGAGCCGATTCTGTTTCATCGCACACTCATGGAAAATATCCGTTATGGAAAACGCGAT
The DNA here is from genome assembly GCA_964575015.1 of uncultured Gammaproteobacteria bacterium. Lineage (GTDB taxonomy): Bacteria > Patescibacteriota > Patescibacteriia > 2-12-FULL-60-25 > 2-12-FULL-60-25 > JAGOQX01. The sequence goes on along the minus strand of CAZNPI010000024.1, from coordinate 277 downwards.
GCGACGGATGCGCAGGTGATGGAAGCGGCGCGAAAATCGCACTGCGATGAATTTATTAGTCAGCTTCCATTAGGGTACGAAACATATGTTGGCGAACGAGGTGTAAAATTATCAGGCGGTGAACGTCAGCGTGTTGCTATTGCTCGGGCGATCCTAAAGAACGCGCCAATCTTGGTGCTTGATGAGGCAACTTCATCGCTTGATTCAGAGTCTGAATCTTTGATTCAAGATGCATTGCATCGGCTGATGCAAGACAAAACGGTTATTGTTATTGCAC
>CAZNPI010000023.1:3568-8916 GCA_964575015.1 uncultured Gammaproteobacteria bacterium | reverse complement strand
ACACCCCCGCCGATTCAACGCAGCACTAACCTTAAAACTACTCAGGCTCTCCGGACTCTCCGCACTCATCCCACCAAGCGCCTGCATACTTGCCGCATTTTTTCTTCGAATCCAGCCGGATGACAAGCGGGTAAACAGTATCAATGCAATGGCCGGGATTAACGCAGCAGCTCCCAAGCTGGGATGAATCACAACGAGAAAGATACCAGCACCAATCATGCTAAACACATTATTAATAAACTGCATCAATGATTGAGAAAAAAATTGATTCAGCTTATCGGTGTCATTATTAATACGTGAAATCAAATCACCAGCCTTATTTTGATTGAAAAATGCAACCGGTAGCTCCTGCAATTTGTTAAACACAGCGTTACGCAACCGAAACAGCATGCGCTGACCCACGCCACCCATCAATATCATCTGCAAATAGCTTGAAACAAGAGAGATGATGAATAGTCCAAGCAATATAGCCGAAAACAACAGTACGCCGGAAAATTGCCGGGTAACAACGTACGTATCGATCACATGTGCAACGATCAACGGTGCAATCAAAGTAATTCCTGAGGTAATGAGAATCGTAATTGATGCAATTGCCATCGTCTTTTTCTCCTCCGCCAATAACGGCGCCAGCTTTTTTGCTGCACCAAACGCCGAGATCTGCTCTCCCGGAGGACGTTGTAATTTATTCAGCGTGTAATTCATATCGGCTGGTACTTCGTTGCGATTCATAAATCTGAACGTATTCCGGACAGGTCTCCAACAACATCTCATGCGTACCCGTTCCAAGAACCTCACCCTCCATCAATACAACGATCTGATCATAGTCTTCAACGGATGCAATCTTTTGAGTCACAGATACAAGCGTGATATTCGGGTAATTCTTTCGTACATTTCCCAAAATCTTCTGTTCCGTTTTGCTATCAACACGCGCAGTAAAATCATCCAATAAAAGCACTTTTGGATTTAACGCAAGCGCTCGTGCCAACATGATACGTTGCTTTTGGCCACCGGAAAGACTCGTCCCCCGTTCAGAAACAATCGTATCCAGTTTCTCCGGTAATGCATCAATGAACTCATCAAGCTCCGCTGTTTCAATGGCTTTTCGCAAAGACTCATCTGTCACTACGGAACTAAACGCAATATTCTCTCGGATGCTCATGTTAAAGATGATGCTATCCTGAAAAACAAAACCGATCTGTTTATACAGCGTTTCACGATCGTACGACTGCAAGTCACGACCATCATATTTCACCACACCGCTTTGAGGTGCGATGAGACCAACAAGAAGATACAAGAACTGTGTCTTTCCCGCCGCTGTTGGACCGATAACTGCCGTCCGGGTTCCGGCTTTCACACGAAATGAAACGTGCTTCAATACAGGTCGTTCATCGTACACGACGCTCACATCCTCTAATGCCATGTCTCCGTGAAGCGGTATTTTCACATCACCGCCCTCTGATACCTCTGGTGACTTCAAAATATCGTTAATACGCTGATACGATGCTGATGCCTGTGCAATGACCGTGCCCATGAACCCGATGATAATGACAGGGAAAATTAAAATCATCAGGTAGCTATTGAATGCGGCAAATGCCCCTAATGTCATACTCCCCGCAATCACAAGATGACCACCCAAAAGCAGAATGATGAGCGTGGCTAGATTCGCAACAAACGAAACAACGGGCATCATGCTCGCAAAGAGCGCAAGAATCTTCATGCCCACATCAAGGGCGTTCTTGTTTGCTGCCAAAAACTTCTCATATTCAGGCTGTTGCGAATTCAGCACCCGAATCAATGCTGAACCAAGAATACTTTCGTTGATCACTTTGTTCAGCCAATCAATCACCTCGCTTCGTTTAACAAAGAAAACACGAACCTTACGAAACACCACAGAGAAGGTTCCGGCGATAATGGGAACGATGAGAAGAACGGCAAGAGCAAGCTGCCAATTCAGCCAAAGCAACAAGATACTCGCTCCGATAATGACAAATACAGATGAAACGATGGATACAACGGCTTGAGCGATAAACACCTTCACTGCATCAATGTCTGATGTAATATTCGTCAATAATTTCGCCGGATTCGCGTCCTGTACATACCGATGATTTTGACGTGAAATCTTTGACGACAGCTTCATTCGTAGATCGAAAGCGACACGCTCTGAAGCATAGACCTGAATAATGCTTTGAAGTGCCGTAAATACGAATACACCAACAGCAGCCAATACAAATTCAATGAATGTAGCACTCAATGTAAAACGTCCGATGGAAAAACTATCAATAGCCCGTGCGATAAGCTGTGGCACCAACAGATTCAATGCATTACTGATCAATGCAACCGCTAGTAAACCAAAAACAATGCCACGATATGGCTTCAATAACCCAAAGAGCCCAGCATCCTTCTTGGGTGTATGCTTCTGTTTTAGAACAAGATTAGTCTTCATTTTGTAATAATAACATCATCTGCTGAAAATCGAGCCTTTTTCAGGAATTGCGTCTTATCTTCTGAAGAACGAAATCCGAGAGCTAAAATAACACGCGACGTAACACTATATTCACTTAATCCTAAAATTTCATCAAACTGCTTTGGATCAAAGCCCTCCATCGGAGTTGCATCAATCCGTAGCTCTGCGGCAACTGCTAAGGCCACCCCAAGCGCGATATACACCTGACGAGCTAACCATTCGTTCACGGCCTCCTCGGGACGACCACTAATAGAATCCATCAGTGACTTGCGATAGTCAGCAAGTGTTTCAATCGGGATTTCGCGTATCGTAGCAACAGACTTGAGATAGAAATCAACGTAGGACTCATCCATTCCAACTCGAGATGCTAACACAACAATATCTGAAGCATCTGTTAATTGAGGCTGATTATACGCAGCTAAACGAAGTTTTTGACGAGTCCCCGGATCAGTCACATGAATAAACTTCCAAGGCTGCAATCCCTTTGATGATGGGGCGAGACGTAACGCATCTAATACGGCTTGTCGTTGCTGATCTGATAGTTTTTTCGTGGAATCGTAGACTTTTGTCGCATAGCGCCAATTGAGATTTTCGGTGGTTTTGAGCATAAATACACAAACACCCTAGCAGAATTATCAAAAAATATAAACCCGGTAACGAATATGATACGAGACCAACAAGGAACTATGATTATTCCTTTTGGAATTGAAGACACACCGAGTTGACGCAATATCGTTTTCCACCTTTTTCTTTCGGCCCATCATCAAAGATATGACCGAGATGTGCGCCGCAGTTCCTGCACCGAAGCTCTGTTCGCTTCATCCCGCCACTGAGGTCCTCATCCAATACGACGTTCTCCAAATTCGCCGGTTCAGAAAAACTTGGCCAACCCGTACCAGAATCAAATTTCGTGTCTGAAGAAAACAACTGCGTCCCGCAAATCGCGCAAACATACATCCCTTTCTCGTGTGTATTCCAATATGCTCCGGTAAACGGCGCCTCCGTCCCCTTTTCTCTTGCGACACGATAGAGCTCTGCGTCAAGTTCAGAATCTTGTTTCATACTATTCATTATAATTCATCTATACCGAATCATCTATCAACTCGCTAAATCGTTTTTTCACTTTTTCAAGCTTCGGGTTAATGACGATTTGGCAATACGCTTTATCCGGATTATTGATAAAATACTGATGATGATACGCCTCTGCCTCAAAGAATGTCCGAAGCGATTCAACTTCCGTCACAATCGGGCGCTCATGCACGCTTCCTTCGTTCAATCTTTGAATAAACACCTCCGCTTTGTTCTTTTGCTCCTCAGATGTGTATAGAATAATCGAACGATATTGCGTTCCGACATCATTCCCTTGCTTATTCAAGGATGTCGGATCGTGCGAGGCGAAAAATACGGTCAACAAGTCATCATACGAGATGATCTCCGGATCAAATTCAACACGAATCACTTCCGCATGACCCGTTTCTCCGGTACAAACATCTTCATACGACGGATTCATTGTAAATCCGCCTGCGTATCCAGGCTTCACAGATTTCACACCACGAAGACGTTCAAAAATCGCTTCGCTGCACCAAAAACACCCACTTCCAAATACTGCGACTTCTGTTATTGATTTCATAGCCAAATGGTATCATTTGAGCCATTCCAACGCTACAATTTTAAATGGAGACTCACTCAACGATCGCGACATTCTGCGGATTTGCTGGATCAAATTTCACCTGAAAAACCGAACCTGGTTGATATTTTGCAACTTCGAGCACTGAGATGTATGTCTTCGTTTGTGCTTGATACGCTAGCTTCCCGTTCGGTCGCACCTCAAATTGAATCGTCACCCCGGCTTTGGGAAGCGCGCCACCAAATTTCACAGATGACCCATTTTCCACAATCGACAAAATCGTTGCTTCCGCAGGTTCACCATTTTTTCGAATCCGTTCCAAATCGGCAAACGGCTTGATGGTTGAATACCAAACAATACTTCCAACGCCAAGAATCATGACCGTAAAAAAGATTCCTGCACCAACGTCTTGCATAAACGTTGCAACAAGCCCAACAAGCATTCCGACGATCCCAATACCCATGCCAATCATCGCGCTACGCCCCATCTGTTTTTCATATTGATTTGCCATAAAAATCCCAATGAAAGAATAATACGCCCATTATATAAGACACGACTCACACAAAGTGCAAGCCGTGTCCACCATCATCTCGTTGATTCCCTATCGTGTAACAGAGATCGTTGCACTCTGCTCTGCATCTGGAGCAATCACCGTGACACGGTTATTGGCCGTCTTTTTGATCTCATATCCAGCACCGTTCGTTGATGCGCCAGTTGGATCAAATGGCATGCTCGTCAAATATTTTTCATTATCTGATAAAACAGATAAATCAATCAAGCCCGTACATGTTGCTCCAGTCTTACAGATTTCCGTTTGCGTTGATGTAATAGATGCAGGAATCGTTCCGTTATTATCAATGGAGTACTGATACACTGCGTTAATGATCGTCGTCACATCTGCACGACGTTGAGCGTTTCTTGTTTCACCAAGTTGTTTATTTGGATTAATGGCCAAAATAACGATACCGGCCAAAATACCAATAGCCGCAACAACGAGCAAAATTTCGATTAACGTGAAACCCGGTTTGCGTAATTGAATCATAGAGATTAATGATTAACGTGTGACTGAAACGGTTGCGCTCTGTTCCGCAGAAGGAGCATTCACCGTAATTCGGCCATTGACCGTTTTAGTAATAAAATATCCCGTACCACTCGTTGAGCCAGCCGTTGGATCATACGGCAGACTCGTCAAATATTTTTCATTTGTTGTTAAAGCAGACAAATCAATCAACGCTCCGCATGGGCTTGCGCCAGTCT
>CAZNPI010000023.1:0-3558 GCA_964575015.1 uncultured Gammaproteobacteria bacterium | reverse complement strand
GATCGAGGCTTGCCATGTGGGCGATAATTAAGAAGCTTATGGCCAATGGAACAACAATACTTCTCACTACGCAATATTTGGAAGAAGCCGATCAGCTTGCAGATAAAATAGTAGTTATAGATGATGGTAAGGTAATTGCAGAAGGAACTGCACCTGTATCGATAGAATATTGATAGACGCCATTCAAGATAGTTGTCACATCAGATCGTCGTTGGGCATTACGCGTTTCACCAAGTTGTTTGCCTGGATTAATAGCCAGGATGACGATCCCAGCAAGAATCGCAATCGCTGCGACCACAAGCAGGATTTCGATGAGCGTAAAACCTAGTTTGCGAGTTTGAATCATACGATAAATGGATACAGCGTTATCGAGTAACGCTAATCGTTGCGCCCTGCTCTGAAGACGTTGCCACCACCGTAATACGACCATTTGCTGATTTGCTGATTGAATAAGCTGTCGCATCCGTTGTTGCAGCTGTCGGATCAAATGGGATACTCGTCAAATATTTTTCACTTGCCGTTAACACAGAAAGATCAATCAAGCCCGTGCAGGTACCACCTGTTTTACAAATCCAGGTCGGGGTTGTCGTGATCGTTGTAGGAAGTACTCCGCTATTATCAATTGTGTATTGATACACAGCATTCATGATTGTATTCACATCAGCACGTCGTTGGGCATTACGCGTTTCACCGAGCTGCTTCCCTGGGTTAATGGCCAAGATGACGATGCCGGCGAGAATTGCAATCGCTGCGACCACAAGCAGGATTTCGATGAGCGTAAAACCACGACGTAAAGATAGCTTCATAAAAGAGAACAAATAATTAATTTGATTGCAGTATATCACATTCACTAATTCGCGACCTCTTGCCATGACGTTACATTGATACGAGGAGAGTATCCGGATATCGCGACAGATACCTTTCTCACAATCGTACCCACTGTTCCAGACGTTACAACTGTTCGAGTTGTTCCTCCGGTATTTGCAACCGTATACGAACAAGATCCGGCACCTAATGTGAGCGATCCTGTTCCAGTGAACGACGTATTATCACGAATCTGTTGTAAACCTTCTTCCGCACAAGCCTGAGCCAGCGCCATTGCTTGAGCAGATTGCTGAAATACAAATGCAGATCGAGAAAAACCAACTCCTAAAATAATCAACGTTGAGGCAATAGCAGTGCTCACAGCGCCGACAATCAAGACGCTCATTAATGCGATATACCCAGGTTCTACAGATCGAAATCTACGAATGAATACATTCATATTATGGCCACAACTTAGAAGCACTTGCACCAAATGATTTACTATACGCAAATTCGTTCAATCCAGCCGAATTCACATGCGTCAGCGTGAATTCTATTCGAACAATGCCCGGCGTGCCCGTTCGTGAAAGATTGTAAAAAGTTACACCCGAAGCCGTCACTCGACTATTCGTAAGCGCAACAGGACTCCCCGCCCCCTCTGTTATCCGTAAGACACCTCCAGAAACGTCAAAGATAGTTGGATTATTCGGCGCCGAGACAGCGAGAGATAAAGAAGATCCGCTCGCGCCTGCAACAGGAGTTGAAATTGTTGTCGCATTTCGAACAGACTGCGTAATCATCTGCATCACCTGCGCTCCCTGCTGCTCGATTTCAGACATTGTTTGATATTTTACGCGAGACTGCAGCAATGTGGCCAAAAACACGGAAATACTCAGCAGCATGAACGATAACAAGCCAATATAGAGCAAGAGTTCAATCAACGTAAATCCTTTTGTTTTATTCATTCGAATCAACATAATTTATCATCTTCGCCAAAATGCGAACGAAAAAGGACTTGTTACATTTTGCGTTAGCGTGGTTGACAATGCACTCGGACTATCCGAATTCGTCCACGTAAAGGCACCCGCGCCACTCATTACAAGTCTTTTTGCAAATAAATTGAAATTCGAATCCGAGAACACCATCATTAATTGATCCTTACTTAATGGGTTCATTTCAAAATTACGATATCCATATGGATTCACACCCGCCGGAACCATCGTGACGTCTGTTTGCTTTGTGAATACACCCGCAGCACCCGTATACCAATCCAATGCATTCGAGCCCTGATCACCATATGTAATGACTGAACTTGAAACAGATCCATTCACTAACCATCCCGTTGCAATTTGTTTCATCCCCGCTGCTGGCGGATTAGACGAGGTATCGGCATTTGCAGTATTCGTCCAAGCGGTTCCGCTCCAATAGCCTAATTGCAAATCATTTTGATTTTTTCCGACTGAAGCAAAGACAATCTGATCTGAATTGGGATTTGCAGAGATATCGAGTGAAGTTGCATCGTCCGCGAATGTTGCTGGAGTTAATATGCCACTCCACGTACACGCAGCAGTTCCTCCTGTACACGTACGATATCGTACTCCATTTGCACCATTACCAACGGTCGTGCCCCAAACCATCATCAGATCACCAGAAAGTGATTCGTATTCAAGATCAATATTTTCAATGTCTTGCGAAAAGGCAATGTTTTGCAAATTCGTTTCTGAAACAGTAGCAGGCTCATTTCCCCAAGCAGTTCCGCTCCACACCTGTGCCGAGACATCACCAAGCGCGTCTGCCCACATTGCAGTAATTAAATCTGATGTTGCTCGTCGATCCCAGGCCATACGAACATAATCCACTTTTCCGGCCGTTCTTGCGGTCGATATATTTGTTGCTACAGCCCAATTTCCAGAACCGCATCCGACAGATCCAGGCTTTGTCCGATACGCCAACTCATTTGCAGTAGCCGTATCAGTCCCATACAACACCATCACATCACCAGAATTCGTCTCATACGCAATATCAAATCGTCGGCTAACATTTGTTCCACCTACCGTAGCCGTCCACTCCTCTGTCCACGATGTTCCGTTATAACAAGCGACGGTGAGCACACCACTTTGGTTAACAAACCCCAAAATCGCCTCAGTCGAGGTTGGCGATGTACGAACAATAAACGTTGTTGACGTTGTAGCCAGCAAGACCGATGCCTGTGGGTCAAACGTATTCGTTGTGGCATCATATTCACGAGACTTTGGCGTTGCCGTTCGATCTCCATAAATCAGCAATCCATTCTTTAAGACCGCAGCTGCAATAGCACGCCAATTCGTTAGATACGTCACCAACGAAACAGACCCGGTACGCTGAATATTCTGTTGCCAGGTTACCTCTGAGCTTATCAGTTTTCGGTTTGTACCTGGCGATGAAATTGTGACAGCTCGTGTATTGCCACCAAATAAATCTGATGCACCGGAAAAAGACCACTGACTTGTTGAAGTGGCAATACCGTACGTCCCATCAACAAGATTTGTGTAATTTTCATCTCGAATATTACGAGCAGCTGCAACGCCCTCCTGCGCACTTAACACAGCACGGATTCGACTCCCTCCGACCAGGGCAGATTCTTGACCATACAAATACGTTCCCGCGAGTCCGGTCACAAGCAATGCAAAAATCGCACCCGCAAGGAGAATTTCAACTGCAGACATCCCAGACCGAAGTCTAATACGAGACAGTCCCCTTTGTATTAATGGTAAT
>CAZNPI010000022.1:1297-9024 GCA_964575015.1 uncultured Gammaproteobacteria bacterium | reverse complement strand
AAAACATTAATAACGGAGGAAATGACACATTGATGATTAACGCTGTCATAGCAATCTTTTTGTACCATAAAAGCTCAACTGGCACTTCAATCGCAAATGCGACCAACATTTTGGTTACCAATAAATAAAACGTTGCCCGAACTGCTCCACGACGTAATTTTGTTTTTGCGGCCTTATACCGACGATCTGCGAGTCTTCCAACGGCGAGGTGGAGGGTCTCTGGGGAAACAAACAACTTCTCAACCTGATCCGGTTTTTCCATGCAAGCATCCCAGAGAATACGAAGGGAAACAGCCCACGGCTTTACAAGACGTATAAACTTTTGTGCCAATGGATGCGATACTGTTTGTGCAACTCGCGCCTGAATCGTTGGCAACTTCTCTGTAATAGCTCGAGCATCACCCAACCACTCTTCCGGACGAAGCCATTCTGGGACGTATGCGCGCAACAGCTTATACGACAACACCTCGTCATCGGATTTCAACAAGCTTCGATGTACAGCGACATAGACCTGCAAACGAACATCCGCCTCACTCAATGTGGCTCCCCGCAACCGTACACGATCTGCTAACCGCTCATATAAAAATGTGACCAGCGCCTTTTGTGCGGTCATGTCGACCAACATTTCCTCAATTTCAACAGAAACGACCCCGCGTAGCCAATCCATTAAAACACGGGATGCAAACCGCGTTCTGTCGATGGCGAGATATTTCGCGACCGGAACCGTGACATCCGCGATGAGCTGCTCTGGCAATACACCGTTTGGTAAATATCGTGCAGCAATCAACTCACGAACCAGGTTTCGGGCAATCACCTCAGCCTCAGACTCTAAAACAAGTTGGCGACTAAAAATACGTTTAATCGCGGCTTTACGCAATAAATGCTCGTCATTGTAATCAATCACGTTTCGAATCTTTTCATACAGCACGGAAAAACGACTAACGGCTGCATGAACCGTAATACGCGAAGCCTCCGGAACTTCCGGTTGAGGCACGGGTCGAATAGCTGCCAACACCTGATCAATCACCCCTTTTGAAAATCCTGGCATACGTTGAGAGTATCGTAGCGTATTTTCAAGTTGAATGCTATGGGGTAGGCTACCTCTATATGGGATTCCCCTGGGCAATTGCAATTGCGCTCACTATTCTTGCGCTTGCATATATCATCAAACACTTTGTTGAAAAAACGGTTGAAGAACAAAACCCATTTTTAATGATTATTGGGATTTTTTTGGCGATATACGTGGTTGCAGCGATCGGTGTCTCGTATTTCAACCCCATTGAATTCAGCCCCTCAGATACGAGCCAAATCGTCTACTCTGAATCACTTGCTCCGTGAGGACCGTGCTGGCTTCTTCAATGACACCGTCTTTTTCAGTGTCGGATGATCTAACATATCTATTTCTGAAATATAGCGTTCAAAGTTTTTGCGATAATTAATCTCCATCATCCGTTCCACCGTCTCCGTAGGTCCAGAACCTTGTTTCTGGTCCTTCTGCGCTTCTGCATCCTGCTGCGCCCGATACCACGCCCATTCTTCTGTGTACGCATACCAAGCATGCTCCCATAGATCATCTTCCAGTTGATGCTCTACCGTCTCAAGCCGCTCTGCCGGGAGGTGCAACAGCTTTTCCAATTGACGTAATAATACAGATGAATCAACAGGCTCCTGCCCTCGTTCACTTCGAAGCGCCTGCTCAACAATAGAGCGCTGTAGCAGCGCCTCATATATTTCTTCAAGCTCCTGACGAGATAGCTGAAGACTGGCAAATTCAGTAAACATACGATTTTACCAACTGTATCGCGGAGTAGGCCGACGGTCAATCTGACGGACGTGCTATCCTTTCTTCGAATATGGCCATTCCTTTTGGTTTAACACGTGAAGAATATTCCATTCTATCTCGTCTCAATACACCCATTAAAATTCAGGATTTCATTGAAACGATCCCGGCAAATTTTGAGCCAGAAGGCGACACCTGTCTGTCCCCACGACGAGTATTACGAGAAAGACGAGCTCATTGTATCGAAGGTGCAATGCTCGCTGCTTTGGCATTACGACTTCAAAAACAACCGCCCCTTCTCGTTTTGCTTGAATCAACAAAAGACGACTTTGACCATGTGATCACACCATTCAAACTTCACAATCATTGGGGGGCGATCTCGAAAAGCAACCACGCCGTTCTACGCTATCGTGACCCGATCTATCGAACAATCCGCGAACTAGCCATGTCCTATGTCCATGAATATACAAACAACGATGGAAAGAAAACCATGCGCGCCTTTTCGCGGCCATTGCTCATCTCACGGTATGACGCTGGTGGATGGATTACCTCAGAAGAGGATGTGTGGGATGTTGCGATCGGTCTCTATGAAACACCCCGAATAAAACTCGTGACACCTCAACAAGCACGAAGACTTCGTCCAGCAGATCCTATTGAACAAGAAATGGGTACAATAGTCAGATGGAAAAAACACCCCGCTCAATGAAGAGACAGGGTGCTTTTTTGTTGCTGTTAGACTCTCTTACGGCGTTGGAAATTTCCGGCTGTGCGAGAGGACTGTGGTCGGTATGGAGGGCGTCCACCGCCGGATGATGGTGGTCGTGATCCGTAGGAAGATCGTGACGAGCCATAGGACGGACGGGAGGAACCATACTTCGGAGCAGCATCTTCATCCTCACGATCAAGTGACGCTGGAAGCGCACGAGCTGGAGGAAGCTCTGGAAGCTTTGTGATCGGCAACATCGTTCGAGTCAATTTCTCAATTTCACGAACATCTCGTCCCTGATCAGGCGTAGCGAACGAAACAGCGCGACCGGAATGACCAGCGCGACCGGTTCGACCAATACGGTGAACGTAATCTTCTGCATTGTCCGGAAGATCAAAGTTTAAAACAACCTCAATCCCCTTCACATCAATACCACGAGCAGCAATATCCGTTGCAACCAACACACGATATCGACCGGATTTAAACCCATCCAATGCTTCACGGCGCTGAGCCAATGAGCGATTTGAGTGAATTTCTGCGGAGGTGTGCCCCATGGAACGAATAACCTTTGCGATCTTTTTTGCCCCGTGTTTTGTACGGGAAAAGACCAACATGGTTCCTCGGTATTCAAGAAGTAATTTTTCAAGTAAACGTAACTTATCATCACGGCGAACCACAAAAAGCTCTTGGGTCACGTTTTCCGTAGCTGTTCCAGCACGTGCAATTTCAACGCGCACAGGCAACTTCATATACGTGCTTGCGATCTTCATGATCTCCGCAGGCATCGTGGCAGAAAACAACATTGTTTGACGTTCCTTTGGAACAGCCTGCAAGATGCGTTTAATCTGTGGCTCAAAACCCATGTCGAGCATTCGGTCAGCCTCATCCAGCACCAAAACAGAGACCTCATTTAAGCGAATGGTCTTTTGTTCAAGGTGATCAATAATACGACCTGGTGTACCGATCAAGACGTGCGGACGGCGCTTCACAGCCTGAATCTGGGCATACATTGAAGCTCCACCGATCAACACAGCAGATCGAAGGCCAATAGCGCGGCCAATCTTTTGAAACTCCTCGTCAACCTGAATCGCAAGTTCTCGAGTTGGTAAAATAACCAATCCAGTCCCCTTTACTTGGGCCAAACGCTGCATTAAAGGAATACCAAACGCAAGGGTTTTCCCAGTACCTGTCTGTGCGATACCCATCACATCTTTTCCTTCGATAGCGATCGGGATTGCCTTTTGCTGAATTGGAGTTGGAATCGTGTATTTGTTACGGTCGAGAATCTCAAGAAGCTTCGGGGCAATGCCGAGGCCGTAAAATCCAGGCGGAGGTGTAGTTGTCTCTGGTGTCATGTAGAGACGACTATACACGAAAATTGGCTTTTTGTCAATGCGAAACCCTCCTTACCGCCCGTTCACACCCGTTACCTCCAAAATAGCCGTCTTCAAATACCGACCTTCAGGAAACGCCAGTCGTTCAGCGTGATCAATAGGCTGGGTGATCCACTCACGAACACGGACATCTCTCCCCGCTCTTCCTGCTGCAATTCGAAGCATTGATCGAAAATCCTCTGGTGTCACGCGTCCGGAACAGGAACTTGTCACTAGTATCCCGCCAACCTGTAACCGAGAGAAACAGGCTGTATTTACGTCCGTGTATGCTTTCATCGCCTGTGGCATATGGCGCTCACTTTTTGCAAAAGCTGGTGGATCACAAATGATAATATCCGGTTCATGATCAAGACTTTTGCGATCTTCAAGAAGTTCAAGCACATCGGCCTCAACAAACGCAAAATGAGACTCATCTTCAGGATCCATGCCATTCAATGCAATATGACGCATCGCAACCTCCAAAGCTCGATGCGAGACATCGATCGTAGAAACGTATGAAGCGCCGGCCATTGCCGCGTACACACTGAACGCCCCGGTATATCCAAACAGATTTAAGACAGACTTTCCCTTCGAATATGAACCAACTGTGGCTCTAGCATCTCGTTGGTCCAGAAAAAATCCGGTTTTTTGCCCTTGTAAGACATCAGCGATAAATACATGACCGTTTTCAGAAAACACCGTTTCCTTATCCAGCTCTCCGTAGCACACACCAACGGGCTGGGTTCGCAGTCCTTCCATTCGGCGGACATCTAGGTCAGACCGTTCAACAATCGCTTTTGGCGAAAAGGTCACCCGAAGGGCTTCGATGATCAGATCTCGCATTCGATCCATTCCCGCCGTGTGTAGCTGAAACACAAACACATCACGAAATCGATCAATGATCAAACCTGGTAGACAATCAGCTTCGGCATGCACAAGGCGATACCCATCCGTTTGAGCCGGAAGATTTGCACGCTTCCAAGCATCAAGACGCAAGAATCGACGAGAGAAGAAATCAACATCAACGGCTTCAGACGGATCAAGTGTTAGGACGCGGACTCGGATAGAAGTCAGTGGATTACTGTATCCGGTTCCAAGATGCTTTTCGCGCTGGTCAAATATTGAAACAAGTGCGCCCGGCTCCGTCGTATCGCTATAAGACAACGCCTCAGAAAAAACCCACGGATGACCCGCGAGGATAGGTGTATCTTTACCCGGCTTCAGGATGACGCGTGGAAGAGATGGCATAGAAAATAGTAAACCAAGGCTACCATGCAATGTGCAGAATGGCGAATTTTTGTACACCTTTAAAAGGTGCTATACTCGACTCTCAATTCATCATCCATTTATTATCACGCCTAGCTATGCCAGACCTGAGAGAGCTTCACCAACGGATTTTCGCGACAAAGCAAGAGAAGAAAAAACTCAATGACATTGTCCATGATGTGTTAGCCCAATCAAAACCGTATCAGGATCTTTTGGAGGAAATACGCACACTTCGAGCTAAAAAGATGCAGATGGAAACAGAAATCTATCGCGAAGTCGCACAGGAGCGAGACCGCATTGAACATCTTTCAGAGGGTATCAGTTCAGACATGCAGATCCTCAGCGATCTTGCCCTCACGCTATTGATGAAAGGCGAACCAGTTGAGATCACAGATGAAAACGACATCAAATATCAACCCGTGTTCAAGGTTACGTTTAAACGAGCGGCCTAAAAGCAAAAAAATACCAAGCAGCGCTTTGACAATAGCGCTGCTTTTTGTTATTCCTATCGGACGGAATAGTATCAAGGGAGGACACACATGGTGCCGAAAGCACTTCGTTTGGCAAAGCGAGTAAGTGGAGATACGTACTGCGACCTACCTCTGGCGGCAACGCAACGATTTTTTCCCGACCTCAATCTTCTTGCCATCACGATAGCCGGAAGTCGCTTTCCAACAACCGGTGAATACCTCACGGCTGCAGCTCGACTGTTCGGTCTGTGCACAAACCTATACTCCGCGATGGAAGAGGTTCGTCTTTCAACCTCATTCAGCTCCGAAGCCGATCGCATCGAAGAATGTCTCAGGCGTATTCGCGCCTCAGATCTTCCGGTGGAGATTATCCAAGAACTCGAAACCGCAACGATTAGTCAGGACGAGATGCGAGAGCACACCGTCTTGAACCAGATTCTGAGTTCATGTCTCAGGTACGTAGAAGACTTTGAGCTCAGCACGAATGGCTTGAAGGTTCAGCACAAACCCCACATCCACACCTGGGGTGAAATCCTGCAAAAAGCAGAAACCTGTCCATCACTTCTCGTGCGAACGCCCACCGAGGTACGACTCAACGAAACGCTCGAAGCGATATCAGCGTTTCTTGCAGCCAATGAGACGGACCTCCCACAGCAGCCGGAATTGATCATCGATCATGAGGACATTGCCTCGCACCAAACCAGAGAAGCCTATCTCCGCTTCTTGGAACGGATCGACCTCGATCCCTGCAAAGTGCCCATCCTCGTTCTGTTGCGCGAACCTATGCCCACAGATGAGCTTGCGACGAGAACCCTTTGTCAGCTGTACCCTCGAAGCGGTTATACCATCTGTATAACAACGGCCCTGCGTCGAGCATCATCCACCATCAGGTTCTTGCGTAGCAACCTGGATAGCGTGATCGCTCGCCTCTTTGCAGAGAAGTTCGTCGAAGCACCATGCGGTACCCCGATAACGCTGGCTCAAGCGCTTCGCGTTGAAAACGAGATCCACGTACAAAAAGATCTCCGTCGCTGTATGATCGAAACGTTCATTCTGCGCACGAAATAAGACCCCTTACTGCGGCTCCCATCTTCTTCCGGGAGCCTCTTTTTTTATTTCAATCGCTCAATAGTCCAACCCTCTTTTCCATCCTTCATCTTCCATCCCTGTTTCAACAACGCATCACGCAATTCATCAGCCATAGTCCAGTCGCCTTTTTGACGAGCTTCCCATCGTTGCTCGGCAAGAACCTTGATCCCTTCTGGAACTTCCACAACAGGTTCAACGTACATCGCTAAACCTAACCCAAGAACCTGATCCATCCACTTCACGGTTGTGATTTTGTCTTCCACGGAGTGTTCGGAATCTAGTGCCTTCCAAACTGCCGCAAGTGCCTTTGAGGTGTTCAGATCATCACGAATCGCTTCATTAAATTCTGTCTCACTTTCAGGAATGATCTTGCCTTCCTGTTTCCAGTCCCAACCACTCGTGAGGTGATGCATTCGGTCGAGCGCGTTCTGCGTAGCCTGCAACGCATCCCATGTAAAATTCTGCTTTTGTCTGTAATGAGCACCAAGAAAGTACAATCGTAAAGATATTGGATCAAATCCGTGCTCAATCACATTTGAGAGGGTGTAGACGTTTCCAAGCGACTTCGACATCTTCTGATTGTCGATCAAAAGGAACTCGCCATGCAACCAATAGTTTGCCAGCTTCACCCCATACGCCGCTTCGCTCTGAGCGATCTCATTTTCATGATGAACCGGGATGTGATCGATTCCCCCGCAATGGATATCGAACGGCTGACCAAGATAGGTCCGCGCCATGGCAGAGCACTCAATGTGCCAACCAGGGAAACCAACTCCCCATGGGCTTTCCCAAAGCTGACGCTTCGTATCCTCTGGCGCGAATTTCCATAAGGCAAAATCCGTCTTGTTCCGCTTCTCCTCATTCACTACCACACGAGCGCCCTCCTCCTTTTCTTCCAGCTTCTGACCGCTCAACGCGCCATACGCTGGGAACTTGGAAGTATCGAAATACACGCCATCACTGATTTGATAGGTGAAGCCTTTTTCTTCCAGAGTCTTAATCAGCTCAATCTGCTGTGTTATATGCTCCGAAGCTTTGCAGAG
>CAZNPI010000022.1:649-1287 GCA_964575015.1 uncultured Gammaproteobacteria bacterium | reverse complement strand
CAGAGAAGCGGTGCTGGCGGAACCTTGATGTTCAACAATCCCGCATCGCGCAGAAACCGGTCCGTATAGATCTTGGCGACCTCCTGGACGGTTACTCCCTCGCGCTCTGCGCCGAGCAACATCTTGTCCTCACCACTTTCCGTAAGCTCCCCTACGTCCGTGATATTCATCGCACGTTTCACCTCAAAGCCATTTTGCTCCAAGGCGCGCTGAAGCACATCCTCAAAGACGTATGACCGGAAATTGCCAATATGAGCGTCCCAATAGACGGTAGGACCACAGGTGTACATCCGCACCTTCCCCTCTTCAAGCGGAACAAACTCTTCCAGTTGGCGTGTCAGCGAATTGTAGAATTTCATACGTGAATGACGAAAGAGTAAACCATCGGATACCCCTCGTCCATACGTCAGTTCACTATTCTTGCCAAAACACGGCAGGGTGATACGCTTTCAGTATATGTACGAAATCCTTGGAATCATCATCGTGACGCTGCTCATGAGCGGCCTCAGACAGATTAATCAGTACGAACGCGGCGTGAAATTCACTATGGGTCGATTTACAAAAATGGTTGATCCGGGTTGGCGCCTCGTCATCCCCGTATTTCAGTCCATGCAGAAAGTTGATCTGCGCTTAAAAGC
>CAZNPI010000022.1:0-639 GCA_964575015.1 uncultured Gammaproteobacteria bacterium | reverse complement strand
AATTGCGCGCGATATGGTGATGCGCTACGGCATGACCGAAGCCTTGGGGCCGATGGTGTATGCCGAAAACGAAGGCGAAGTGTTCTTGGGTCGCTCGGTGACCAAAACCACGCACATGAGCGAGCAAACCATGCAAAAGGTTGATATGCGATTAAAAGCCGTGGATGTCCCGCCACAAGACGCAATCACAAAGGACAACGTGTCGGCCAAAATTAACGCAGTAATCTACTATAAGGTCGTTGATGCAGCTAAATCTGTCATCGAGGTCGAAAACATCAGCTACGCGGTCCTCCAGCTCGCACAGACAACGATGCGCAACATCGTCGGTGAAGTAACGCTCGATGAATTGCTCAGCCAGCGGCAAATCATCTCCGACAAAATCGAAAAGATCGTTGACGAGGCAACGCTCACCTGGGGCGTTGAGGTCACCTCAGCAGAACTCAAAGACATCAACCTTCCAGCAGACATGGTTCGCACCATCGGCAAACAAGCCGAGGCCGAACGCGAACGCCGCGCAGTCATCATCAGCTCAGAAGGTGAAGTCGCCGCAGCAGAAAATCTAGCCAAAGCCGCAGAGATCCTCTCCATGCACCCAGGTGCGTTACACCTCCGCACGCTGAACTCCATCAATGACATTTC
>CAZNPI010000021.1:9020-9404 GCA_964575015.1 uncultured Gammaproteobacteria bacterium | reverse complement strand
GTAATATCTTTACGAGGTCCATACACATACGGCATACTAGATGTCGTGATTGTTTTTCATCAGACGGTTAAACGGATATTGCTTTGCCTGAGCACGGTTTGTATTTTTACGTTGGCAGCTCAACCGTTGATTTCAATTGCCCAGACGGTTCTTGATACGACAGAGGCGAATACAGAGGCTGGGGTAAAGCAGCAGATTGATACATTGAATGACCAGGTCAAAACAAAGCGATCTCGCGTCAAAGAGATTAATACGATGATCGCAAATTATCGTGAGCGAATCGCGAAACAGGAGGCGCAGCAAGCCTCACTTGAAAATCAGGTTGCATTACTTGAAAATCAGATTGTTGAAACGCAATTAGATATTCAACGACACAAGGCAGAG
>CAZNPI010000021.1:8467-9010 GCA_964575015.1 uncultured Gammaproteobacteria bacterium | reverse complement strand
TTCTCGAGGTGCAGGTGTTAGAGGCGCAGATCGCAGAACAGAACGCGAAAATTTTGCGTCAAAAAGAAGATGCTGCTGAAATCGTGCGTCATATTCATCAGGCTGATGAGGTTCTTCCGTTGGAGGTCTTGCTGACAAAAAGCTCTTTATCCGCTTTTTTTGATCGGATTGAAGAAATGAAGCAGCTGCAGAATAATTTGACGGATGCCCTTCAAAAGGTGAAAGAGATTAAAGCTTCGTTGGAAGATTCAAAAAAACAACGTGATGCAAAATTGGCAAGCTTGGAGGCAAATAAAAAAGAATTGCATAAAAGAGAGCAGCGACTTGAGTTGGAACGAAATTCAAAGACATCGTTGGTTGCTGAGACCAGATCGACGCAATCGGAATTTGAGCGTGTACTCTATGAGCTAAAGCAGCAGCAGCAAGCAACAACGGATGAGATCGGATCGATTGAGTCAAAGCTGAAGGATAAACTAGATGCTGTTGATCAGGCATTGGCCCGAGGTGACGTGTTATTGAATTGGCCGGTTGATCCGTCTCGTG
>CAZNPI010000021.1:0-8457 GCA_964575015.1 uncultured Gammaproteobacteria bacterium | reverse complement strand
TACGGCAAGATTTCACGATCCATCATATCCATTTCGAAATTTATTTCAGCATCCTGGAACTGATGTTCGTGCAGCTGTAGGTACGCCTGTGCGTGCTGCGGCTGGAGGATATGTTGCTTGGAACAAGACGGGTCGTATGTATGGAAATTACACGATGATCGTCCATCCCGGGAACATTGCAACTGTCTACGCGCATCTTTCAAAGTTTATGGCAAAACCGGATACATATGTTGAGCGGGGTGATATTATTGGGTTGTCAGGTGGAATGCCGGGCCAGCCGGGTGCTGGTCTCTCTACCGGTCCGCATCTTCATTTTGAGGTTCGTCAGAATGGGGTTCCGGTTGATGCCGAGAATTACTTGCCAAACGTTGCTTCAGACGAATAATACCCTTATCTATGAACAGATTTTTTTTCATCATTGCAGCAGTCGCCTGTTTCGGTCTCTCACCGTTTGCTGTGAGTGCTGCGCGATTTGATTTAAAGCTCATGACGGTTGTTGTGACGCCTGATCTCGCAGTGGTCTCGAAGCCGGTAAAGTTTTATGTGACCGTAGATAATGTCGGTGAAAGCGATGTTGAAGGTATGGTGATGTTCCGAGATGGTGATACGATTTTAGGAGGGAAACCAATTTCCGTAAAAGCAATCGGGAATCCTGAGGAGGTTTGGATGAGCTGGACGCCGAAAACATCCGGGAATCATGTGATCAGCATTCAGGTGATTAATGATACGGAGTATCCAGAGGCATCACCTGTAGATAATGGAACGACAAAAACCATCTTCGTTGATCAGGATACGGATGGAGATGGTATTCCTGATAGCCAAGATTCGGATGCAGATAACGATGGATTATCGAATACGCAAGAAGGGACGATCGGAACAAATCCACTCAACGTTGATACGGATGGAGATGGTGTGAACGATAAAGATGATTACTATCCACTTGATCCAAAGCGTTCTAAGAAAGAAGTTCCAGTTCCTCCAAAGATCGTAAGTGGGTCTGGTACAACGGGTTCTTCGGGCGCAACGGTGACGAAGAAGGCAGTGGCCACTTCTCTTACGTCTACGACAAAGACTGCTCCGTCACCTGTACCGATGGTCTTGGGTGCATCAACGTCTGTAACTGAGGTCGCTGGATCTGCAGCATTACAAGATCCACAGGAATACATTGTTGCAACATCAACAGCGCCGGCTCCAGTGGGTGAGGTCTTGGGAGTTTCTGTGACGGTCTCTTCTTCAACAACGGATCAGCTGAATGGAGAGGATGTGCGTGTTCCAAAAAAAGTGACGAATGAAAAAGAGCTTGGCGGATCAGACACCCTTTCAATCGTCTTGTGGTTCTGTGCTGGACTCCTTGGATTTTTAACACTACTTGCTTTTTTGCTCGCACGACGAAAGAAGCAGGACTCAGAGGAGCGGTACTCCTAGTTCGCTAAGAGCTTGATTGAGATCATCCATGGTGGTTACCCGAACGAGCTTGGCTCGGAGGTCTTTGAAATCGATCCATGGCATTGTTGCGGCTAATTCTTTTTTGAAATAAAAGGGGAGGTGTTTTCGTAACTTAATTAACCCATGTGTGCCGTATCGCTGGATATGCCATTCAGCGTGTTGGCGTACGACGCGGATTCGATCTTCTACTGTGGGTGGTATTGGTTTTGAATACGTTTCGGGAGAGAGGGCGTGTCGTAGTTCTGAAAAAATCCATGGATTACCTAATGCGCCGCGTCCAATTAATATTCCATTTGCACCGGATCGGTTGAGTGCTTCTGTTGCAGTTGCCGTGTCTACGATGTCGCCGTTGACTAAGACGGGGAGTGCGGTATTTTGTTTTGCTTCACCGACTCGATCCCAGTTCGCTGAACCACTGTAGCCCTGCTCTTTTGTTCGTCCATGAATCGAAACGAGGTCCGTTCCCGCGTCTTCAAGTACTTTAACGAATTCCAGAATATCCGTATCCTTACTCCATCCTAATCGCGTCTTCACGCTCACGGGGACCGTCACAGCTGCTTTTACTGCCTTGATCATTGCTGATGCGCGCTCCGGCTCTTTCATGAGAGAGGCGCCGTTAAAATTGGAAACAATATTGTAGACAGGGCATCCCATATTGATATCGATCCCATCCGGATGAAATTGCTCTTCAATGATCCGAGCGGCCTCAGCCATAGTTGCCGGGTCCGAACCAAAGATCTGCTGAATCAACGGACGTTCGCGTTCATCGAATCGTGCCATTTCGATCGTCTTTGGATTATGGCGAACAACAGCCTCTGAAGACACCATTTCACGAAACATGAGTGGTGCGCCATGTTCTTTGCAAATAAGACAAAACGGCAGATCTGTCATGTCTGCCATCGGTGCCAACGCCACGATTGGGCGAGGGAAGGTCTTCCAATCAATCATGGGATCGAAGATAGCATAATACAGGATTTTTGTCAGCATCCTGGCTTTTCATTGTGCATAGATCGCTATCGGAGTATGGTGAAAATACCCATATGAAACACTACATTTCGTTATTCATGGCGTTGATGTATGTCTTGGTTGTGTTTGTCCCCGTATCTCAGGCGACTGCTGCATTTGATAATACTCTGATTAAAGGGAGTTCTTCGTCTGTGTATTACGTGTTTCAAGGTAAAAGATACGTGTTTCCCGATGCGAATGTCTTTCGTAGCTGGTTTCCTGATTTTTCTACGGTCCAGACGGTAAGTGATGGGGAGATCGCGAGTTATCCATTACAGAAAAACGTCACGTTCAAGCCCGCTGCTTGGATGGTGAAGATCACAACGGATCCAAAAGTGTATGCTGTTGATGCGTACGGGATATTACGATGGGTGACATCGGAACAGGTGGCTGCTGCATTGTACGGAGCGCAGTGGAATGCGCAGATTCGAGATATCCCTGATACATTTTTCGAAAATTATATTGTTGGACAACCGATTACGAATTCGAGTCAGTTTAATCCGTCACAAGTTCGATTGAGTGCTCTGATTCAGAATGCTGTTCAGTGGGATGTTCATGCGCAAGTTGCGGCTCCGGTCGTCACACCTCCTGCGGTGTCTCCTCCGCCTGTTTCAGCTTCTCCAGCTCCGATTATTCCGCCTACTGGTAGTACGGTTCCGCCATCATCTGTTTCTGTGGTGGCAGCATGTGTTCCGGGGAGTGGACATGATTATCAGGTTGGGCCAGGGGTGGGGCAGCTTGCGTCTCTTGATCAGGTTCCTTGGGAAAGTCTTGCAGCAGGTGATACGGTTCGCATTTTTTATCGAGCAACGCCATATCGAGGGAAATTTTTGATTACAGCTCACGGGACGCCGACGGCGCCGGTTCGAATTTGTGGTGTGAAAGGACCAAACGGTGAGCGTCCAGTTGTGAGCGGTGATGGTGCATTGACACGAAAGTCTCTTGTGTATGGTAGTGATTATGCCGGTCCGATTCAAGAATCTCGATCTGTTGTGATGATAAAAGGCGATGCCACTACGTGGACAGATTATCCAACCTATATTCAAATTGATGGACTTGCTATCTCTGGTGCCCATCCGAACTATCAGTTTACGGATACAAAAGGGGTAAAACAGAAATATGTTGAGTTTGGTGCATGCATTTGGATTGATCGTGGTCAGCACATCACGATTGCGGATAATGAGATTAGCGATTGTTCGCAAGGGATTTTCTCAAAGTCAACGGATGACGGAGATTTTGCTGTGACCAAAGATATTCGTATTGTTGGTAACAGGATTTTTGGAAATGGCATCGCTGGAAATTACAGTATGCACAATACGTATATGCAGAGCGTCGGGATCATCTATGAGTATAATCACATTGGACCGGTTCGTTCTGGTGCGTTAGGAAATGCGATTAAAGATCGATCAGTTGGAACAGTGGTTCGATTTAATCGAATAGAAGAGGGTGCGCATGCAATCGATCTGGTTGAATCAGAGGATTTTCCGGTCACGGCGCAGTCACTTCCTGCATATCGAACAACCTACGTGTACGGAAACAAGATTTCGAAAAATGGTGATACTGGAACGTTTATTCATTACGGCGGTGATCATTACGGAAGTGATGTTTCAACATGGGGAGAGCCGATATTTCGAAAGGGGACGTTGTATTTTTGGAATAACAGCGTGTACGTGACTGGAAAGACAGCTGCTCTATTTCAGCTTTCTACAACCAAGGAAACGGCTGAAGTCTGGAATAACGTATTCTATTTTGCGCCAACGGTTACATACCCGTCTATGCGGGCAAAATCTGAAATTGGAAGCGGTTGGATATCTGGTGGGATTTTGAATCTTGGAAAAAATTGGATTAATTCAAATTGGGCAGATTCTGATCCATGGCATCCAGTGCCTGGGCAATTGAATGGTGAATCAAATCTTGTGACAGGGAATGCAGCTCCGTTTGATATCGCAACATTTGTTCCAGGTACCGCTCTTCGTGATACAGCTCAGCAGCAAAAGATAGAAGTACAAGCGTATCCGCTGAACTATCAACTTGATACAACAAACAAGCCCCAGAATCGAATCACTGCTGGAGCAGGGAATGATCTTGGGGCGTTTGAATATTCTGGGAACTAACGTGTTTTCGCCGGTGTCGGCTGCGGTTGTTCGTCAACTGTAGGTCCAGGCATTGCTGGAGCAGGATCTTGAATTGGTGCAGGTGTATCGAGGATTGGTTTTGCGATCGGTTGAAGTGGATAGATGTTTACTTTGAGCGTGTAGCATTTTTCGCCAGTCGGATGGTCCCAGAATGTGTTCCCCGGCATATAGGTGTATGACGGTTGTTGGTTTGATGTGTCTACCGGTGTTTCAAATGAAGCACATACTTCATACGAAAGCGTATTGATTGTTTTGTACGTATACAGGGTTTTTGTTTGCGGATCTCTGATTGAAGCTAGATAGACATTTTGTGCTCCGCGTAGTTCTTCTAGGCTCGCTGGAAGTCGTTGGTAGTTTGTTTGATTGTAGAATTGATCAACGGCAGACATAATCTGCTGCAAATCATTTACACGTTGCATATCCATTCGTCGTGCACGCTCTTCACTTGGTGGGCCAACAACAAAGAAACCGACGATACAGGCAGATGTAATTGCGATTAAGACGATTGCTTGAAAGAGGCGAAATCCAGTGATGTATTTCATACGGTTTTTTCTTCTTTACGAAGATCCCACAAGTAGTAGCCAAAGATGGTTCCGGCGATTGCACCAATGGTGAGTACTTTGAGGGTGAATCGTAAGGTCAGCTCTCCTCCGAGGAGGTTATAAACTAACGTAATTGAGTCGCCAATGATAACGCCCGCAGCAATGAAGAGTGTAATGTAGGTGAGCCACTTACGGATCTTTGAGCTGCGCTTATCAGGATCGCGTTGTGAGGCTTTGTACAAAACCCAAGAGACGTAATAGAACACCGGGAATGCGATCACAAGGGATGAAGTGCTCATGCGAATTGCATCTGAAATTGAGCTGTCCATGTATCCGCCTTGAAGCACGTCCGGCAACCAGCGATTGATAAATTGGAAGATGAGCGTACCGAAACTAAACGCGCTGATATACAGCGTCATGAATAAGACGAGATAGAGAAAGGCTTCACGTGCATTTAAGTACGGTCGTCGACGAGGGACGGGTATTGGAAATGTGACGTCCGCGTATTGATCAAGAGCGGTTTTGACTTCATCAGATTCCCATCCGGCATTTTTTAATGCTTTTTCAATGTCTTTGCGAGAAGAGCCTTTTATGAGCGCTTCTTTCACAAAAGAGGTGAGTTCTTGGTTCATATATGTAAAGGGTAGCAAAAAAAGCCTTTTTCTGCCAGAATGGGGGTATGAATGAAAGAAGGGCTCTATTCCTAGCTAAATATGCTTTTGGCGGAGGTATGTGCGGTTTGCTATTCGCCATTTTTGGTTTTGCACTGTTGATTATTGTGAACGTCTTTGAGCTACTTCGTATCCTTTTTCTGCCCTTAGTAGCACTCATGGTGTTGTTTCCAGCAGCAGTGATGTTGCCGAGCGGTGTGTATGTGTGTGAACATAATTCCTCGAATTGTCATTATTATATTGCGTTTATATTTGCAATTATTTTTTGGTTTTTGTTCGGGTCTTTGGGCGGTGTTATTTTTGGTTTGATTCGTAAATATAAGTCCCATGTCTGAATTCCATCTCAAACTATCATATCAACCGTCTGGTGATCAGCCTGAAGCTATTGAGGCTCTGGTTTCTGGTATCAAGCAGAAGATGCCATTTCAGACCCTGTTGGGTGCGACGGGAACGGGAAAGACGTTTACGATAGCGAACGTGATTCAGCGCGTTCAAAAACCGACGCTCGTGATTGCGCACAACAAGACGCTTGCCGCGCAGCTCTGCAACGAGTTCCGCGAGTTTTTCCCTGATGCAGCGGTTGAATATTTTGTCTCGTACTACGATTATTATCAGCCAGAAGCATACATCGCTCG
Source organism: uncultured Gammaproteobacteria bacterium (assembly GCA_964575015.1). Classification (GTDB taxonomy): domain Bacteria; phylum Patescibacteriota; class Patescibacteriia; order 2-12-FULL-60-25; family 2-12-FULL-60-25; genus JAGOQX01. Next base: position 2,023 of record CAZNPI010000021.1, on the reverse strand, counting down.
ATCTGATACCTATATTGAAAAAGAAGCGATGATCAATGAAGAGATTGATCGATTGCGTCACAGTGCAACGCAAGCCTTGCTCACACGAAAGGACGTTATTATCTGTGCCTCTGTTTCATGTATCTATGGTCTTGGTGCTCCGGCCGCGTATGAGGCTTCTGCCATTCATCTGAAAATTGGTGATGATGTCTCACGCGAAAATGTATTGCCACGATTAATTGAGATGCAGTTTACCCGAATCACGAATACGGATTTGGTTCGTGGTTCATTCCGATCGATTGGTGGTGTGTTGGAAATCATGCCATCGAATGAAGAACGAATGTATCGGATTGAAGCGCCACGAGGAATTGTTGAAGCGATTATTCCCGTTGATCCAGTAACGCGAAAGATGGCGCATGAGTTGCAAGACGTGTGGGTTTTTCCGGCAAAACATTTTGTGACGCGAGGGCCGGAGCGTGATCGTGCGATTATTACGATTCGGAAAGAATTAAAAACGCAATTGGAGAAATTTGAAAAAGAGGGGAAGCTGCTTGAAGCGGAGCGACTTGATCGTCGGACGAAGTTCGATTTGGAGATGATTGAAAATCTTGGGTACTGCAATGGGATTGAAAACTACTCGCGCCATCTTGCCGGACGCAAGGCCGGGGAGCCGCCGGATACGTTGTTTGCCTATTTTCCGAAAGACTTTTTGCTCGTTATCGATGAATCCCACGTCACCGTTCCTCAACTTGGGGGCATGTATGAAGGTGATCGTTCTCGAAAAAATACGTTGGTTGAATATGGGTTTCGTTTGCCGAGCGCAAAAGATAATCGTCCGTTAAAGTTTGAAGAATTAGAAAAACGATTTAGTCAGGTCATCTTTGTGTCTGCAACACCGTCAACGTATGAGCGAACGCATTCTCAGCAAATTGTAGAACAGATTATTCGTCCAACGGGATTAGTGGATCCTGAAATTATCGTTCGTCCGATTACGCCGAAGAAAGCGGGTAATGTATTTGGGCTGTCTCAAGTTGATGATTGTATTGCTCGTATTCAGGAAACGATCGTTCGGGGTGATCGCGTGCTTGTGACAACGTTAACAAAAAAGATGGCAGAAGATTTAGCTTCGTATCTTGAAGAGAAGAAGATTAAGGCACGATATATTCATTCTGATATTGAAACGATTGAGCGGCTTGAGATTTTGTCTGATTTCCGAAAAGGGGAATACGACGTGATCGTTGGTGTGAACTTGTTGCGTGAAGGGTTGGATCTTCCAGAAGTGTCATTGGTTTGTATTTTGGATGCGGATAAAGAAGGATTTTTGCGATCCGATGTTTCACTCATTCAGACGATTGGTCGTGCTGCCCGTAACGTTCGAGGTCAGGTGATTTTGTATGCAGATCATATGACCGGTTCGATGAAGCGCGCCATTGATGAAACGGACCGTCGTCGAACCAAGCAACTTGCGTATAATGAGGCGCACGGGATCACGCCACAGACGATCATCAAAGCAATCAAGGATATTCGTGCAGAGCTTGGATTGTCTGGGAAACCAACGAAAGATATTAAGAACATTCTCAAATTAGAACTACAGGCAGAAACGCATGACCTAGAATCTGTGTTGCGTCATAAAGAAATTGAAATGAAATCTGCGGCAAAAAATCTTGAATTTGAATTGGCTGCTATTCTGCGAGACGAGGTTGCTGTGCTGATGAAGGAGATTGCAAAGCGGAAAAAAGAATCGCCAATGCCTGAAGACTCTCTGAAGAAAATGCGAAAGAAAATGCCGAGACATGGAAAAACGCGATAATGTGTTAAGATCCGCCTATGGAAGCCGTTGATGATATCAAATCTCGTCTGGATATTGCTGATCTTGTTGGCGAATATCTTCAGTTAAAGCCTGCGGGGAGTGGGAGTTTTAAGGCGTGTTGGCCGTTTCATCAGGAGAAGTCTCCAAGTTTTTTCGTAAACCGTCCGCGGCAATCTTGGCACTGTTTTGGGTGTGATCAGGGCGGTGATGTGATTTCATTTGTTCAGCAGATTG
>CAZNPI010000020.1:0-9686 GCA_964575015.1 uncultured Gammaproteobacteria bacterium | reverse complement strand
TGTATGCCTCTGGCGCGTCAATTCCCATGTAATGCGTCATCCATAACTGCTTCACACCAGATTTTAATGCAATATCTCCACACTGACGCGGCCCCATGTGTCCATATCCGCCGGTATATTCCTGACCAACTCGTGCGCTGCAATCTGAAATAAACAAATCAGCACTTTGCGCCAATGTCCGAACACCTTCACAAACACCAGAATCACCGGTATACGCAACGACACCGTATGGCGTTTCCAATCGGAATCCAACTGACGGATGCTTTCCAAATCCATGGTACACAAACCGTGATTTTAAATGCGTCCCCGGAGCAATCTCCTCGTCAAATCCATCGTCTGTTGGAACAAATACCGGTTGAAACTCATTCCAATATCCCCCATCATTTTCTGGTTGGTGCCAATTCCAAACCTGAGGAAAATCACGCGTCAACATCTTATGCATATAAATACGCAACACATGAGACGGTATCTCATTCGATCCCCACAACTGACGACAAAATCGCGCCTGAATAAACTGTGGAAGCGCCGCATGATCTGGATGTGCATGTGAAACGCACACATGACTCACCCGACCATAATCAATACCCGCAGCCTGAATGCGTTTGCGAATTCCTTCACTACAATCAAACAAAACACACAGATTATCAGTCACACAACATAAAACAGCTCAATACAAAGCTGTTTTATGTTGGTGGACGCTGCAGGGATCGAACCTGCGACCTCCTCGGTGTAAACGAGGCGCTCTAACCAGCTGAGCTAAGCGTCCAAATTGAATTGTTATCGTAGTGTAGACAGACACAAGAAACCTGTCCAGTCGCTCCTCTTTTCAACAAACAAAAACGCCCTTGATATTTCGAGGGCGTTTTTGCATCTTATCCGATTAGAGTTGCAAACTGTCGCTTGGATATTGTACTGAAGCCATGACATTTACCGGATTAAAATCTCCGATGCCATAGATCTCCGTACCAAATGTATAGTTTGAGAAAAATGCATCATTGATATCATCAACATTTTTGCTCCATGCCGCCCCATATAATTCAGCTGCTGCAGCCTCGGTCCTGATCCAACGGAGAAGACCCCCCTTTGAAACAGCATAGACTCTTGGATCAGTAGTAAACTTCACCATCTTCACACCAGGCTTGTAGGTCACATTTGCACCAAGCGGCATGCTAGAAAGTTGAGCAGGAGTAATAACCTGTACGCCATCAAAGTTCGAATACCAAGTCGAGAAGGTTGCTAGATTCGGAAAGGCATGACGTTTACCGTCAATAGCCACATAGTACACAGCCGAATCTTCTTGCGTGAGCACATCTCCATCATCTGGAAGCTTCACCAAGCTATGCAACGGAATTCCGATTTTTTTCAAGTTATCGAGAAGCGCCTGATCGATCGCCGTTGTCATAAACGTCGTTGTTAACGGCAACATCTGTCCAACACCGCCTCCACCTCCACCGCCTCCACCACCAGACGGGGTATATGTTAATGCTGCGGAGGCTGAAGCTGTATCAGAGGAATCCAGTGCATCTGTATAGCTCGTGTTTCCCGTTGTGCTGCCACTAATCTGCATCGTTCCACTTCCGAGCGTTGGCGTTGCTGCATATACCAAGTTAATTGAACCCACAAAAATACCAGTTGCCACACCCGTCTCTGTTAACGTCACCGTGTTTGAATCTCCACCTCCACCAGCTGCAGTTACGGTCACAGTGAACGATTGCGTGGTCGTTGCTGATGTAGTCCGATTTGGATCCACCGCCCGAATATACATTGTGTTTCCGGTATTATATGAGGTAACTGTTGTACCACCTGAATTCGTGAATGCAAATGTTTCGATCGGATAGACAATACTTCCTGACGTGATCGCGACATACCCACCTGTATTTGCATATGAACCGGTCACATAAAACATTGATGAACCTACGTCCAATACACCTGAGGTCAATGTAAATGCATTCGTTGTAGTTGGACTTCCTGCAAATGTCGTCGCGATCCCATCCGTCTTATCAATGGTTAAGTTATAGTATGAAACACCTGGCAAGGTATGCGCTGCGCCACCCTTTGCTTCAACCGTTCCAGTTCCCGCCGTGAACGTTCCTGAATTGATAAAATCAGAAACGATACGCAATGTACCCGATCTACCATAGAATAGTCCGGTGCTTGTAGCGACATCCGTAGTCGTTGCATTTCCAGACCCAATATCAAGGGTTCCATTATTTTGCAGGGTGCTGCTAAACAGCATGTTACCAGAAGAAGATCCGATCAAACCCGTTGATGAAACAGCGCCAGTAAATACAAGGGCTCCATTTGTAGACGTCACAGTTGCACCAGATAAAATCGTTGTCGCTCCCACCGCTGTGAACGTAGCTGAACCAGCAGATAATTTCCCGCCACTCCCATTCATATTTAGCGCTCCAAGAACCGTTGAGCTCGCAGCAAACGTTGCTGTTCCCGCCGTTTTCAGTGACGTGAGATCGTTATACAGAACGCCTGCGATGGCCTGCGTTGCAGTACCCATTAAGCGAACCAAACCTGTTCCAGCCGTGAATGTACCGGAATTTACAAAATTCGATACCAAATCCAACGTACCCGCTCGTCCGTAGATCGTGCCAGTGTTTGTTAAAGCCCCTGTTGCCGTTGCTGTACCGATACTAATATCTAGAGTGCCATTATTTTGGAACGTACTCCCAAAAAGCATATCGCCACTATTCGTTCCGATCGAACCCGTTGAAGAGGCGGCACCCGTGAATGTGAGTGTTCCGCTTGTGGAGGTAACAACTGCGCCGGAGAGAATTGTTGTCGTGCCGTTCACCGTAAGTGCTCCACCCTGCATATTGACACCAGTACCAGATGAATAGAGCGTCATGGTTCCCAGAATGGTTAACGGGCCAGGAAAAACATACGAACCAGCCGGAGATATCTGTTCAAAGTTATTCAACGTAAGCGTTCCATTAATATTCTGGTTGTTTCCAGCGATACGCACCGTTCCGTTTTGGGCGTTAATTCCGCTCGTACACGTTCCGTTGTAATACCCAATAAACACGAGAACAGCGCTTGATGTTCCACCATTAATCGTACCGCAGTTATCTACATTACCCGTTGTCGTCGCAGTACCTGAACCAACATCAAACGTTCCATTATTCCACAGCGTATCTTCAAAAAGCATGTTTCCAGTATTAGACCCAATCGATCCGGTTGATGAAGCTGCGCCCGTAAACGTTAACGTACCACTCGTGGAAGTCACGGTTGCACCAGAGATAATAGTTGTCGTACCAACAACTTTAAAATCATTTGCAGCAGCCGACACAGAACCTCCGTTCATCACCAAAGCCCCAAGAACCGTTGAACTTGCTGCAAAGGTGGCCGTTCCAGATGATTTTAATGACGTAAAATTATTATACAGAACACCAGCCAATGTTTGCGTACCAGTACCATACGGTCGAACTGTACCAGTTTGAGCATTAAACGTTCCTGTATTCGTGAAGTTGTCATTCAGATCCAATGTTCCTGATCCTGCGTTAAATGTTCCAGCATTTGTCAAAGCACCCGTTGATGTCACGGAATGAGTTGCAATATTAAATGTTGAACCAGAAGGAACGGTCCATGCCGGCGTCACAATCAATCGACAAGCGTTGCCAAGTGTAAATGCATCAGATCCGCTTAAGACGAATTCATTTGAAATAGTTGCCGTGTTATCCCCAATCGAAGCCTGAAGCGTAGTTGTACCCGCCGTCTTTAAGGAAACAAAGTTATAAAAATTGACGCAAGGCAAAGACTGCGCACCCCCAGAAGTTACCCGAAACGTTCCAGACCCAGCCGTAAATGTACCAGACGTCTTATTCAAATTTCCACCAAGATCAAGCACGCCGGTTCCAGTAAACGTTAACGTACCTCCAAGCGTAATCGTTCCGGTAGAAGTCGCATTTCCGCTTCCAATATCCCAAATACCACCAGCGTTTAACGCGATCGCATCATCAAACAAAAAACCACCGTTCGTTGTACTCACCGTTCCTGCGATCGTTGCGGTACCTTGCACGTGAAGAGTTCCACTCGTCGATGTAACATACCCACCAGCCGCTACGCTAATAGAAGACAAAGAAGCCGTTGTTGTGAAGTTATATGTTCCCATGTCCAGCTGCCCCGTGATACTCGCATTCGTCACCGTTGCATCAGTATCCAAAATAACCGTTTGCCCAACTGGAATGATTGCCACATCTGACGCCCCTGGAGCAGCGCCGCACGCCCCCCAATTCAAGGCATTGCTATACAAATTATCACCACCACCATTATCGAATGTACACATTGCCGCATGTGTCGGATGCGCGGATGCGATAAAAAACAAACAGCCCACTACACCAATGCTCAAACCAATACTTCGATGCTGCACCTTTTCTTTACATAGAGACAATAAACGAGCTATCAAAGACATAAACGATGGCGCACTAAAAAATTATTTCTAAAGTTAATCCAAGTATAGCACGTTCGCACTGCTTCAATGAGAGTTATGCACAGGCAAGGCTACGACCACGTGCAGCGCTACAAGTGCCGAATCACGGAAGGCAAAAATACCGTTAGAAGTAATACCACTGCAAGAAAGAGATCGAACGTTTTTCCTGCATATCGATACCACTTCCCTGGTTTATTCACCAAAACCAGCAATACGGCAACGATCGGCAATGCAAATAGCCAAAATACATTTTGTCCTGCCACAAAAAAGGCTACACACATGATAACGGTAATCAAAACCGCTTGAATCCATCGTGATTCAACCAACATCTGGACCTGTCGAACGGCGAAGGTTGCACCAATGATGATCGCAACTGCAAGTACAATGCGAAGCATCCAATTTGGGGCAAGCACATCGCGTAACCCAAAAACAACACCAGCCCAACCAAGAGACATCGCAACACCCATACTTCCAACAAGGTTCGTCACAACACCATCCCTCCATTGCAATCCCTCACGTGATAACGCCCAAACAGAAAGCGACGCGCACAAAAAGCCAACACAAACAGGCCAACCAAGAAGCAGTCCGCCAAAGATTGCAAAAGCTAATGCAAGAAATGCGACATCCTCCAGAACATGCGGAGAAATGGCCCCTGAAGGCACCGGACGATCCGGATGCTCCTGCTCATCTTGGGCAGCATCTTCAAGATCACGCAAAGATCTCCACCATACGATCCATAAAGATACTGAACACAAAAATACGATCACTGCGATCAGATCGCTCACAGATGAATGCCGACCCGGTACACTCGATGCAAGAGCCATACCAATAACTCCAAGAGATGCTAATCGGATTGATTGTGCAGAAAGAAACCGCTTCATCAACCCAAGAGCAGCAGAAGAACGTTGAGCCAAAAATCCAAACGTACTGATCACAGAAAAAACATATATGATCGCTGCACGGGTCCCCGCTAAACCAACCTCTGCCTGCTTACCCATAGAGGCAAAAAATCGCTCATTCTGGAGACGGACCCAATAGCCGTCAGATTGAGAAGAAACAAGCAATCGAAACACATCAATGGGCGACTCAATTCCATATTGACGCGTCATCGATAACATATACCCGATCCAGCTCAAGGAATGAATCAATAATCCAAGCGTAAAATATGCAATCAATGACGCAACAATCGCACGCATCATTGAGGCTCGTGCACGCAGAACGCGAAGGAGAACGGCAATCGCGCACACAATAGGCACAAAACGAATCGTCGCTTCTGGACCATAAGAAAGCGGCCAAACACCAGCAGAGGCAAGAGATGCAAATGCTTGGCCCGGTGTCAGAACAGTTAATAAATCCCCTTCATTCCATAAACCAAGAATCGCAGCAACGGCGCCAACACCGCCACACATCGCACACACGGAAACGGCAAACGACAATGCCTGAGGAAATCGCTCACGCACGGCAATCTTCAAACTAAACACAACTACAATCGCAGCAGCCACCAAAATGGGTAACACTCCAAATAACACCTCATTAACGCTCGGCGTCTTCGCGCCCGTTACAATCGTAGTTGCAAAAATCAGCATGAGCGATATTCCGATCAATGCAGACACGAGACGCTGAATAGTGATAGCTGAAGGAATAGCCGCAATCCAACGATTCATCATACGCAGACCATCGGGAATAGTGCTGAGAACAAACGTGATGCCATCGTAATGATGCCAGAAAAAATTCCAATACCGAGGACCGCATCACCTAAAATCAACAACAACAGAATCATCTGCCCCTGCTGTTCAATGAATGTACGAAACGCCTGATATTTCGGGTGATCAAATATTGCAAGTACTGCCTTAGATCCATCTAATGGTGGCAAGGGAAACAGGTTAAACACCATGAGAGCAATATTGATATTCAAGCTAATGAACAAAAATCCGGTTAATAAGTTTGAACAACCAAGACGTGGACCAGCAATCATGACGCCAATGGCAGAAAGCATGGCTAAAAAGAGGTTGCTCAAAGGACCAGCAAATGCAACCGCGGTTGAACCCCACTTCTTCCACGTTAAATTATACGGGTTGAATGGAACGGGCTTTCCCCAGCCGAATCCAATAAACAGCACAGCAAGCAAACCGATCAGGTCAATATGGGCTACCGGATTCAACGTAAGACGACCCATCCGACCAGGGGTCTGGTCCCCTAGCAATGTTGCGGCTAAGGCATGGCAAAATTCATGAAAAGACAGAGCAATGAGAAATGCTAAAACCCAAGCAAGAAAGATAAGTGGCTGGCTAAAGAGGTAAGAAAGCATAGGTTTTTATAGATTGTGGTGTCTCGGCTTGCAAAGAATAGCGCATTTGTGTATGATTCCGCCATCTTCTAGAACCATTATGTCCAAAATTGACCAACTTACAGGCCGCGGACCACGTTTCGGCCAATCCCGAAGCCACTCCAACATTGCCACAAAACGTCGGCAGGATTTGAATTTACAGACGGTCCGCATCGGTGGAACAAAGGTCCGTGTCTCTGCACGCACCCTCAAAACCATCAAACGCATGAGCAAAACGCTCAAAGGCGAAATCCCTACCCTCAAACAGAAGAAAGCAACACGCCGCGTTGCTCGCGCAGCAGCCGCAAAAACAGCAAAAGCGAAGGTCTAACCTTCAACAAAAAACCGGCCCCTCATCAGGGGTCGGTTTTTTATTTCGTTTTATTTTACGCTTCGAGCGATCGCTTGGTGCAAGCCCTTATCAAAGATGGAAGGCACAATTCGATCTGCCGTTGGATTCTTGATAAACCCAGCAAGCGCCTTTGCCGCACGCACCTTCGTTGCTTCATCAACTTTTTTCACTCGTCGATCTAACATTCCTCGGAAAAGTCCAGGATACACTAACGCATTATTCAATTGATTTGGATAATCACTTCGACCGGTTGCCGTTACCACTGCTCCAGCCTTCTTTGCAAGATCAGGCAGAATCTCAGGCGTTGGATTCGCTAATGCAAAGACGATTGCTCGTGGAGACATTGAACGAATCAATTCCGGTGTAAAAGCTCCTGCAGCAGAAATACCAACCAACACATCTGCACCAACGGCAACTTCTGCGAGTGAACCTTTCAAAGAGGTCGGGTTTGTAAACGTTGCGAGATCCTGTTTCGGCGTATTCAGCCCCGGTCTTCCCTTCCAAATCGCCCCCTCACGATCACAGGCAATCACATTCACGAAACCGGCAGCATGCAACAACCGTGCAGCAGCTGTGCCAGCAGCGCCGGCACCGTTTAATACAATTTTTACCTTTTTGATATCGCGTCGCTTCGTAACCTTCATCGCATTCATGATTCCCGCCAAAATCACGATCGCCGTTCCGTGCTGATCGTCGTGCATCACCGGAATTGAGAGGGACTCGGATAAACGACGTTCAATTTCAAAACAACGTGGAGCAGAAATATCTTCAAGTTGTATTGCACCGAATGATGGCTCCAGGGCCTGAACGGTTTGCACGATCTGCTCAACATCTTGGGTAGCAAGCACAATCGGAACCGCATCAACATTTGCAAATTGTTTAAAAATTGCACACTTCCCTTCCATCACCGGTAATGCTGCGGCTGGTCCAATATTTCCTAATCCAAGAACAGCTGATCCATCAGACACGACAGCAACCGTATTTCCTACCCATGTTAACTCACGAACCTCTAATGGCTTTTTTGCAATCGCCATCGAAACTGCACCAACACCCGGCGTATAGACCAACGCTAAATCAGCTCGATTTTTTATTGCTTTTTTCGACGTCACCGAAATCTTCCCCCGTAGCTTGCGATGCAATGCGATCGAAGCCTTTCCAATATCTTGTTTCATACTCAGCGTTTCCGTTATCCGAATAATCGTTCGTGTGTTGTTTCAATAATCTTTACCGCCTCCTCTGCCGTATCAACGAGATGCAATATCTTCATCTCTTCTGGGTCAACGAATTTATGTTCCATAACCATCATTTGATTTGCCCAGTCAACAAATGGCTGCCAAAACTTTTTGCCAACCAATATAATCGGAACATCATTTGGTATTTTTCCCGTTTGAACCAATGTCACCATTTCCGTCATTTCGTCCATTGTTCCAAATCCACCCGGAAAATACACATACGCTTGAGCTGAAGCAGACAGCATCACCTTACGAGTGAAGAAATAATGAAAAGCCATTGATTTCATCACATATGGATTCGTGCGCTGCTCATGCGCTAGTTGAATGTTTAGACCAATCGATTCAGCGCCAGCCTCCTGAGCTCCACGATTCGCAGCCTCCATAATGCCAGGACCACCTCCAGTTAAGATGGAGTATCCCTTCTTCCCTAGTAAATACCCAAGTTTTTGTGCTTCCTGGTAATGATGACTTGATTCTAAAATACGCGCACTTCCAAACACAGAGACCTCTTGCTTAAGCTTTGAAAGAAACTCAAATCCTTCAATAAACTCAGCCATGATGCGGAATACTCGCCACTGCGGACTATCCGTAAATAATGGCGGTGGGACAACGGCCGGGCACGTCTTTCCTGGCTCATTCAACCAGTGAACATACCGCTTCATATTACCGATTGCATGTGCTGAACTTTTCTTTTTTGTTTTTTTAAGTGACATACAGACAATTATTGATCAAAGGTTCGGATCATGCAATGCCTCTTCAACAGCATGAATAAATGCTTCCAATTTTTTACGCTCCCAGCATGGGCCAAGAGCAATCCGTTTCGGCTGTTTCCCATTCATGCGAAATTCGATTGTTTGCATTCCGCGATCTAAATTAAATCCTTGATACATGATCAACATCGCTTCAAGTTGAACTAATGGAACAAGGTGATGATGACCAATCAATGAACGAAACTCGACACAACGATCAGTGATTCGAAGTCGTTCTGTGACACTATCTACAAAATACAACCAGCACAATGCAACAACAGCAATCAGAATAACCTGCTGGGATTGTGTGACAACAACAAAACGACCAATGCTCAACGCAAATACAGACAACATCATGCAAATTGCAAAAACAATCGCACCACCCATCGTAAGAGCTTCCGCTCGCACCTCACGCAAACAGAGCACCTCTCCAGCATCAACATTTGGGGGTCGTTCTGGAGCAAACGCACCAATAATTTTCATATTCCGTATAGTAACGGATCCGCCATCCTTCGTCACTGTCGACCTATTTTCCCCCACCATTCACCCATTTCATCGTACTCGGTCCAAACACCCCATTCGCCTG
>CAZNPI010000019.1:0-9754 GCA_964575015.1 uncultured Gammaproteobacteria bacterium | reverse complement strand
TCCATTGGACGAACATATCTGTCCAAAACGCTTTCTATTACGATCAACACGAATTATGCACCGAGCGTCTCTAATGCTACGGCGACCACCGCGATCTACACCGGCGAAACCGTTGATATCACCGTAAGCGCCAGTGACAACGATGGAATCTCCGCAATTGAAGTGTTGAAAGACGGGATCGTACTCAAACGATGTGAAAGCGCTGCACCATGCACCGCAACAACGGGCCCTTGGAACGATCCAGCAACACTGACATTTAGTGGTCGAGCATTTGATACCAAGAATACACTCGGCACAGACGGCGACGCTATCGTGACTGTAACAAAACGCTAATTCATTAGAACTTTTATTCGTTCATCCTTATCTTCCTCTCTATGAAGACTTCCATTCGATCCGTCATTGCCGCGCTCAGTACTGCCGCATTCATTGCTGCGCCACTTGCTTCACACGCCATGGCTACAACAGCATTTTCTCCTGGAGATTTAATCAAAGGCTCCGGTGACACCGTGTATTACTTTGCACCAGATGGACATCGATACGTATTTCCAAATTCAAAAACATACTTTACCTGGTACAAAGATTTTTCAACGGTCAAACAAATTCCAGATGGCCAATTAGCCACAATCTCCATGGGCCGAAGCAACGTCACCTATCGCCCAGGACGGAAGATGATCAAAATTACAACGGATCCAAAGGTCTATGTGGTGGATCAAGGCGGAATCTTGCGCTGGGTCACAACCGCTCAGCTCGCAGAAACGCTCTACGGATTAAATTGGAAAAATCAAATTGATGATGTTGCGGATTCATTTTTCTCCAACTATAAAATCGGCACACCTATTCAAACAGCTTCAGACTATCAACCGGCAAACGTGATGACACAAACAACGCAGATTTCAGTGGATAAGCAGATGGATAGTACTCAAGCTGCAATCACAATCGGATCTGTTTCAAATGGCTTTGTTCCATCAACAATCACGATCAAAAAAGGCACAACCGTCACCTGGACAAACAACGATAGCGCCGCGCACACCGTAGTCGGATCCGGCTGGAGCTCACAATCACTCGGATACAATCAAAGTTACACGCATCGATATGACACCGTTGGGTCATTTGACTACCACTGCGGCATTCACCCAGTGATGCAAGGAACGGTCAACGTCGTAAACTAAGTCTACAGCAAAAACAAAAAAACTCCGGCATCATTTGTCGGAGTTTTTTGATCTCTTCCGTGTTACAATGAGCACATGCTCTCGAAAAAACGTTTGATTGAATTAGAAGCAGCAGCAAACCAGATTCGACAGGATATTATCGAATCCCTGCTTCAAGCAAAAAGTGGTCACTCTGCCGGACCACTAGGTATGGCAGACGTATTCACGGCACTCTATTACGAGATTGCATCGATTACGCCAGAAACGCGCACAGACCCACATCGCGATCGTGTCGTTCTATCAAATGCACATATCTGCCCAGTCCTATACGCAACGCTGGCGAATCGCGGATATTTTCCTCGCAAAGAACTCAACACATTACGTAAATTCGGTACACGACTCCAAGGACATTCAAATAATCATTTTCAACCGGAACTGCCCATCGAAACATCTGGCGGCCCGCTTGGCCAAGGCCTATCTCAAGCCATTGGGTTTGCTCTTGCTGCCAGAATGAATGCAGTTGGAGCAAAACCCCCGATTCGGCCATACCACACCTGGTGTCTCATGAGTGATGGCGAGTTAGATGAGGGCCAAAACTGGGAAGCGATTTTATTTGCAGGAAAAATGAATCTGCGAGAGGTCACCGCATTCATTGATCGCAATAATATTCAGATTGACGGGGTCACCGAGCGTATCCTCCCCCTTGAACCTCTTGCAGATAAATTTAAAGCTTTTAACTGGAGCGTTATCGAAGTTGATGGCCACAACATCCAAGATGTTATTGATGCAGCAGATCTCGCTCGCGCCACGGCGGAACATCCAACCGTGATCATCTGCCATACAATCCCAGGAAAAGGTGTGGACTTTATGGAAAATAATTACGAATGGCATGGTAAGCCTCCAAATCCTGACGAAGGACGCATTGCGCTTGCCGAACTCCGAACACTTGGAGGACAAATCGCTAGTGAACACGAATAGATATGCTAAACCCCCTCGTTTCCCTCAACGCCCAACTGTTTGACATCAATGTCGAACGTATCCCAACACGTAACGGGTTTGGCGACGCCCTTATTGAACTTGGAGATACAAATCCAGACGTCATTGCACTAACCGCTGACCTCGTTGAATCGACGCGTGTGCTTCCGTTTGCAAAAAAATTTCCAGAACGATTCTTTGACTGCGGCGTTGCGGAACAAAATATGCTGGGCGTTGCAGCTGGCCTTGCCCTTGCCGGTAAAATTCCATTCGTCTCTTCATACGCCACCTTCTCCCCTGGCAGAAACTGGGATCAACTTCGTGTTTCCGTATGCTACACCGGAGCGAACGTGAAAATTGCTGGTGCCCACACCGGAATCTCGGTTGGACCAGACGGCGCAACTCATCAAGCACTTGAAGATCTTGCTATTACGCGTGTACTTTCTAATCTCGTCGTGGTTGCACCATGTGACGCAGAAGAAACACGAAAATGTACCCACGCCGTCGCCGCATACAACGGCCCATGTTATTTCCGTTTTGCAAGAGAAAAAACGCCAGTCATTACAACAAAGGAAACACCATTTGAAATTGGTAAAGCGTATATCTGTGCCGAGGGAACAGACGTCACGATTGCAGCATGTGGACCGTTATTACACGAAGCATTACTCGCTGCACGAGAACTAGAAAAAAAACACATTTTTGCAGAAGTGATAAATTGCCATACGCTGAAGCCATTTGATACCAAAACCCTCATCAAAAGTGTGAAAAAAACAGGCTGCTGCGTCACCGTCGAAGAGCATCAAACCATTGGTGGGCTCTATGGAGCGGTCTGTGAAACAACGGCGGAAGAATTTCCTGTTCCCGTTACAGCAATCGGAATGCAACATTCATTCGGCCAATCCGGCGAACCTGATGAACTCCTCACGTTCTATCACATGAAAGCGATCGACATTGTAAAAGCAGCACTTCACGTGATTGAAAAAAGAAAGCACCGTCAGAATAACGGCGCTGGGACCAAAGACGTTTCATGAAAGTAGAATTGGAAGCTTCGGACGGAAATGCATCGTGCTCAACAAGTTGAGGAACACCAAAGGATCATGTGACTTTGGTGTTTTTGCAACCGCGAGCATCAGCCGACAGACCTCCTGAAGCCGCAATGAATCATCAAGCTTTATCATGTGTTCGGCATACGCGCGTGCATTTGCTTCGAGCATCATGGCCGCACCCCATGCAGCCAACGCCGGAGTATTGCACGTGATTCCATTTGCGGAAATGGCCACATACGGTGACGGTCCAGTCCGGACCTCCAGCAAGATCACGCGACGACTTGCTTCTGCGTTCACTCCTTGGAGATGGCGAAGAAATGCCGAAAAAATCAGGCTAACTGCCGTCTGCACTCGCTCATCCAGCTCATCAACGGTCTTTGATGGACCACTTGCACGAGCCATGAAATGTGCGGCGCACAAGACATAATTCACGATTTTCTGGAGGCTCGTCAGATCATGCAACGGCATGAGCATCGACAACATCGACGGCTGTGACGCCTCATCAACGACCGCATACACCATCTGCGTTCCGGCACGTGGGAAGTCGATATCCCCCTCGAGTTCGCATCTCGAATCTTGGATGAGTGGCGTGCACACCGATGCATCCAATCGAGTATCGATCACTCGCGCCAACAGTGTCACGAGTTCTGAAATCAACATGAGAACCTCCTCTACGCTCAGACCACCGTGAGTGAACTGTTCATACCGTATTTTGGGCTAGCTGTCAACCATCCCGACTGGTATCCTGTACGCCATATGCCTCGCACTTCTTCATCAAAACCATTTGATATTCTCACCATTGGTGAATCTCTTCGTGACACGTTCTACATGCTCGATGAAGCCAGCGTGAGCTGCACATTGAAAAAAGAACACTGCCAACTTTGTTTGGAATACGCGGAAAAAATTCCGGTTAAAAAAGTCATT
Source organism: uncultured Gammaproteobacteria bacterium (assembly GCA_964575015.1). Lineage (GTDB taxonomy): Bacteria > Patescibacteriota > Patescibacteriia > 2-12-FULL-60-25 > 2-12-FULL-60-25 > JAGOQX01. The sequence continues at coordinate 5,661 of CAZNPI010000019.1, read as the reverse complement.
AAAGCCCATGCAGCAGGAAATGCAGCAAATGCAGCCGTCGCCTCTGCACGACTCGGTCTGCGAACCGCAACGTTAACCTGGATTGGGCATGACAGCGAGGGACAGGATATTCACGCGACACTGGATAATGAGAAAGTAAATCATGACTATATTCAGGTTGATATTAAATTCCCAACCAACGAGGCAGCTATTTTAAGTTTTCAAGGAGAAAAGACCCAGCTCGTCCACTTTCAACCGCGAAAATACAAAATGCCGGAACTCCCAGCAACTCGGTGCATCTACTACACTGCAATGGGAAATAATTTTGGAACATTTGATCGAGAACTCATTGCGCACATCAAAAAACATAAACTTTTTTTCTCTTTCCAGCCCGGGACTACACATGTTCGGAACGGATTAAAGACAATCAAACCGTTCCTGCCGTACACGAATCTATTGATCGTGAATAAAGACGAGGCTCATCAAATATTCATGGACGGTGAACGTACCATCTTGAATCTCCTTGAATCATTCCACAAACATGGTGCTCGTAACGTCGTCATTACAGATGGAAAAAATGGCGCGTATGCATTCGATGGAACAACGCAATGGCATATGCCCATCTTTCCCGTAAAGTACTATGAATCAACCGGCGCCGGTGACAGCTTTGCCTCAACAATGACCGTGGCACTGCTTCAAGGACACGACATTCCAACAGCACTACGCTGGGGAACAGCAAATGCAGCGAGCGTTGTTCAATATATCGGCCCTCAATCCGGTTTGCTGACCACAGAGCCTATGCAAAATATGCTGCACCGTTTCGGAAAAATTAAAGCGTCAATTGTGACCTAATCCCGCCCCTCTATGCTTACCACTGCAAAAAAAGTTCTTGTTCCAGCCCGCGCAAAACACTATGCGGTTCCTGCATTTAATATCAATGACATGGAATGTCTCAAAGCTGTGATGGAGGCAGCGGTAAAAATGAAATCACCGGTCATTGTTCAAACATCAGAAGGTGCCATCGAGTACGCTGGCATGGATTATCTCATCGCCATGATCCGAGTTGCAGCAAAAGCACCAGTCCCAGTAGTGATGCATATTGATCACGGAAAAAACTTAAAACTCATTCAACAAGCTATCCGAGATGGATATACATCCGTGATGTACGACGGCTCTGCGCTCTCGTTTGCTGAAAACGTTCGGAACACAAAAAAGGTTGTTAGCTGGGCACATGCAAAAGGCGTTTCCGTTGAAGCTGAAATTGGTGCGCTCGCCGGTATTGAGGACTTAGTCAGCGTGGAAGAAAAGGATGCAAAACTCACCAATCCAGCCGAAGCTGTAGAGTTTGCAAAAGAGACACGATGTGACTCATTAGCCATTGCAATCGGCACAAGTCACGGGGCATTCAAGTTTAAAGGAAAAACACATTTAGACATCGATCGCCTCAAAATTATTGCCTCACAGATCAAACTTCCCATTGTTTTACATGGTGCTTCCGGTGTGTTGGAAGACGTAAAAGCACTTGCAGAACATCACGGAGCAAAACTGGGCGAGGCTCGCGGCATATTAGATCAAGATATTGTTCAAGCCATTAAACATGGCGTCGCAAAAGTAAATATCGATACAGACCTTCGACTAGCATTCACCGCAGGAATTCGAGAAGCTGTTGATGAGCTTCCAAAAGTTATTGATCCACGAAAACTTCTTGAGCCCGCAAATCTCCTCATGCGAGAAGTCGCGATGAGAAAAATGAAACTATTTGGCAGCGCGGGACGAGCCTGAAGCATTCCACCCCTTCTCCACTCCAAACGCTACCGCATATGGCAACAATCGCTCAACATCCTTGGGCGATTGTTTTAGATTCAATCGGTCACGCTCTTCACGACTCAATGACAAAAATTTCTTGAATCCAAGAATCTGAACCAACATCTTCGTTCCCTCAACTGTTCGACGTGGCATGAACCAGCCAATAAAGATCACGATGATACCTGTGGCCAATGCAGAAACGATCCCAACACCAGAGGAACCAAAGAACGCATATAAACCGAGAATCAATGCAAGCCCCATCAGCGTGTACGCTCCACGAGTCGTCGATGGATCAGCATCAAACATCTGCGCGTATTCCTCTGTTGCGGTTGCAGGTGTTTCGGTTTCGTTCAACATAGCCATCAAAACCTGAGGAGGCAAGCCATGCGGAGGCTCTGAAACCAACGGAATTGTGCCATACTCCGGATCCCGTCCCTTCATCCACCAGGCAATCAACATCACAACAAAGGCAGCGCACGGAAAAACAAGCGGCGCATAATCCTGAAGCGTATATTGCACCGTTTTCCATATCGTTGGCTTTGGAATAACTCCGGAGGGAATATCCAAGCGAATACGCATCCCCTCTTCCGGAAGGAGAATGCGCTGCATTTCATAGGAGATACTTGAATTTTCGATCTTCTGCACGCAATTCAAATCTGCTGTTTCTTGAATTCCAACAATACAAGCGCCTTGAACCTGTTCGACCGATGCACCTTCGGGAAATTGGATGCGAAAGACAGCACGCTCAATCGGTGTGTTCCATGTGGTTGCAAGAACCTCCCATTCGAGCCGATCCCTGCCAGCAACCCGATCAATCGCACGGCCTTCTGAGTATCGAAGAACGTACTTCTGCACGCCCGTGAGCTCTGCATCATCAGATCCAATATCGATCCGCACATACCCATCAATTTCCATGGTCTGAAATGGAACAACCTGCCCATTTCTTGTGATCTCTTCAATATGAACATCTCTGGAATGAACAACACCGTTGTATCCAGTAGATATTGGGATCAAACGCACAAAACCGGATCGAGAATCTTCCCCAAGATCATCAACGATCGTCTCCGTGACATGCACGATTCGATCCGTATCAACTTGGACATCTTCAATGAAATTCCGAATCACCTCAGCGTGACTAACACCTGGAAAGAACAGGAACAGAATCGTTCCAAGCGTAACAAACCACCTCTTCATAGAAACATGATAGAATACTTGTATGAAACAAGCGAGAGCATCGGTTTTTGATATCATCACAATTGGAGCCGCAACGCGTGATATTTTTGTGCGTAGCTCTCACTTCGAAAGTGTTCCTTCAAAAGATGCTCCGGACGGATACAATGCATGCTTTCCAATGGGTGCAAAAATCAGTGTTGATAATCTCATCTTTGAAACCGGCGGTGGGGCTACAAATGCTGCCGTGACATTTGCTCGTTTTGGATTAAAAACTGCCTGCATTTCACGAGTTGCACCGGATGCAAACGGATACGAGATCGTTTCAGAGTTAAAACAGGAACGCATCAACACGCACGCCATACAATTTGATACAAAACGACAAACAGCATGCTCGATCATCATTCTTGCGGGCACAGGAAGTCGTACCATTCTCACATCACGTGGAGCATCAGAACATATCGATCCAACCGAAATACATTGGGACAAACTTCAAGCTCCATGGCTCTACCTTACGAGCTTAAGTGAAAATCAACGTAGCCTTTCTGCTGTATTTGCAGGAGCGAAAGAACATCAGATGCAGATCGCATGGAATCCGGGACACGCGGAAATGGAACTTGGACTAGGAAAATTACTTCCACATCTCATGCAGACAGATGTACTGATGCTGAATCAGGAGGAAGCAGCCGCACTTACTGAAACATCGCCTCGAGACTGGGCCACGATTGCCAAAATTCTCGGACCGCTCCCACGCATGGCCCTAGTCATTTCAGATGGAAAAAATGGAGCAACCGTTATTGCTCGCGGAATAACCTGGCACGTCAAAACACTACCAGGAAAAGTGATAAACACGACAGGAGCCGGCGATGCATTTGGCAGCGGGTTTGTTGCCTCTATCATGAAAGACGGCGATATCGTTCGCGCACTTCAAGTTGCAACGTTGAATGCACACGGCGTCGTTACGCATATGGGTGCAAAAGCTGGCATTTTAAAGAAATTTCCATCAACTCTTCAACAAAAGACGGTCGTTGTTCGGGAAGAATTCTAATACGTATGAATGTTTTTGTTCGTATTCGGCACATCATTGCCGACAACCAAATCTTAATCGTTTTGGCTGCAATGATTGCGGGTATTGTATTTCCCAACACATTCAAGTTCCTCGCCCCCTTTTCAACGCCGCTCCTCATTCTCATTTTTTTCACATCAAGCCTACGTCTTCAACTTCAAGAGCTTTTGGGATACGCGCGTGATTGGCGACTCCTCATTCTTTCAAATGCAATGATGCTCATCATCATGCCGATCCTCATGTGGATTCCGGTGCACCTTTTTGCCCCAGACTGGGCTCTTGCATTTCTGATCGTTGGTGCGATGCCAACTGGACTAACAATCGCACTCATCGCCGATCTATTTGGAGGAAAAACATCGCTTGCGATGCTTGTTTCTGTCACCACATCACTTCTTGCGCCACTGACAGTTCCGCTTGTTTTTCTCCTTGTTCTTGGTCAATCCGTTGCAATTCCAGTCGTTTCTTTATTTAGCTCCCTGTTTTTAACAATTGTCATTCCGTTTATTGCAGCAATGGTCGTAAAAAATAGGGCACCGACATTCGTCCGAAAACACGACCTCCTCTGGCGTGAATCATCTCTGATTATTTTTGGGCTTCTCATCGCCGCTATTGTTGCAGACACGGTTCAAGGTGCTCCCATCACACTGGGTTGGGATGAAGCAGGCATTGTCGCCGTTATGGTTGTATTTATGGGTGGCATCGCCTGGCTCGCCTATGGACTCACTGCCTGGCGTGTGCCTGCCGAGCGGATTACCATTGCGTTGTGCATGGTGTACATGAATAATACCTTGGCACTCTATGTGGGAGATCGATTTTTCCACGAACAACTCGTGGTCCCAAAACTGCTGGTTATCCTAACAGCAGTCAATGCGCTGCTCCCTCCAATTAAGTGGGCTGCAGGAAAACTCATCAAACAAAAAGCAGTCGTTCGTATCGCACACCCTGTCATTTAATACGCTCAATACAATTTCACTCATATGAAACCATTCGTGTACGTCACTCGAAAGTTTGCTGATTCCGGAATTAAAGCATTGAAAGCGGCCGGATATCGCGTAGAAGTATATCCGGAAGATCAGATCATCCCACGCAAACTATTACTCCAAAAAGTAAAAGGATGCGACGCACTTCTTTCATTACTCACAGACAGAATTGACGACGATGTTTTAAAAGCAGCAGGACCACAGCTCAAAATCGTGGCGAACTATGCTGTTGGATTCGACAATATCGATCTTGCGGCTGCAAAAAAGCGAAATATCGCCGTGACAAATGCACCGTCAGAGCAGGTCAACGAAGCTGTTGCAGAACACACCTTCGCCCTCATCATCGCACTCTCACGCAGAATCTGTGAAGCTGATGCTTTCGCAAAAGGAAAGAAATATACCGGCTGGTCACCAACGCTGCTCACAGGCTCTGATCTCAACGGAAAAACACTGGGCATTGTTGGCGCAGGCCGCATTGGCGCAGCAACCGCACGTCGCGGGGGGAACGGGTTTGGCATGAAGCTGATCTATTCAGACATGAAACGAAATCCAGCAATGGAGAAAGAACTCAAAGCAACGTATGTCACATTTGAAGAATTGCTCGAGAAATATAAATTAACTTCCCCTCACGACTATTTGAGGAAATCATTGATGTTTTTG
>CAZNPI010000018.1:0-9770 GCA_964575015.1 uncultured Gammaproteobacteria bacterium | reverse complement strand
GAAGATGTACGCGCAACAAGGTCATCATGATTTTATCTTGTGTTTAGGATATCGAGGATCTCAAATCAAAGAATATTTTTTACGTCATCAGTTGTTGATGCATGATTTTCGTTTAGATCTACGAACAAACACGACAGAGCTCTTAGAAGAAGAGGGAAAAGATGAATTTAATATTACGTTTGTTGATACGGGTGCAGAGACGCTTACGGCAGAACGATTATTGCGAGCTTCGAAGTACATCACCACTGATGAATTTATGGTCACATATGGTGACGGTGTGAGTGATATTGATCTTGCGAAGCTCTATGACACGTATCGTGAAAAACGAGAATCGCACGGTGTTGTCGGAATCGTGACCGGTGTTCATCCAAAATCAAAATATGGGCAGGTGACGCACAATGAGGATCACTTGTTAACTGGATTTCAGCAATATCCAAATTTGGATGATCACACGAATGCAGGCTTTTGGGTTGTTCACCGTGATTTTTTGAATTACTGCAAGCCAGGACAGATGATTGAAGATGCAGCTATTGCGGCGACAAATGATCGAAAGTTGGCCTTGTATAAGCATGAGGGCTTCTGGCACTGTATGGATACCTATAAAGACAAGGAGGATTTGGAGAAGATGTGGAAGACGAATCCAAAGTGGAAAATCTGGGGCTAGATTGACGAAGAGGATGAGAAATGCTATAACAACCGCACGTTTGGCGGTTGTTTTGCTGGACGCGCAGTACACTGCAGAAGAAGGATTGAGGTCTGAAATGCGAGTATGGAAGAACGAGTTCGGATTCGGTTCGAACCTGCTGGCGCGTAACGAGACCGTTCGGGCTTGGCACATCGAGGTGAACGGGCGGTCGCTCACTGATCTGATCGGGGGTCCGATCAATACGATGGTGATGACTTGCGCACGTGATCCCAAGAAGCCGGATGAGTCGCTTCTCGGCTACCTCGAGTACGGCGCTGAGCCCAAGGCCGACGGAACGCTCTCGGCATACGATACGTTCATCTTCAAGGAGCGTGGAGGTGCGGCGACGATGCCGTATGTCTTCATCGAAGGGGAGTTGTACGTCGGTGTCGTCGAGCAGCGGCGGAATCCTGAGGTGGATCCCGAGTACAACCCAACCGGCAAGGTCTGGAACGTGCCGCGTGGGTTCAACAACTTCAAGGGCCTGATGGCCGACACGGCCGCTCGTGAATGTCGAGGCGAGGTCGGTGTCTTCGAGGGTGAGATCTTTCGTCTCCCCGGAGAGAATGTGAATGCGAATAATGCTTGGTTCGCGTACTACCCCGAGCAGGGGCTGAACGGCGAGAGTGTCCTGGTGCCGGTTCGGCAGGGTGGTGTGGCCATGTTCGCGGTCGAGGTGAGACCGAATCACCTCGTGAAGTCTGCTGATGGTGACTGGTACGCCTTCAGCCCGGAGGCGCTCGGTCCGCGCCCGAAGGGTTCGCCCTATGAGGTGATCGGCAGCTGCCGGTTCATCCGCGTATACGATGCCGTGGACCTTCGTGATGCATTGACGTTGTGCGCCGTAGCGCGTCTCCTGATCTTTCTGGCAGATCAAGTATGAATAGCAATTAGCAGTTCAGTATATTCGAGTCTTCTACGTCACCCTCTAGCATTGGGGTGACGTCTTTTATTTTGGCTTGGCTCGTTGACGATGAACGTGAGACATGATAACTATGGGTCGCAGTTCGTTAGTTGTACAGACCGGAGGGCACCATGAATATCGGTGATCTTGAGGGTATCGCTCATTCGGCTCGACAGTGCTTGTCTCAGCTTTCTCAGTTTCATGGGAGTGAAATCGTTTCTCAGGGGACGGCATTTGGTGATGCCGTACATGATATGGAGATTCGTGCGGACCACGTTCTTGGTGAATTGATCAGAGAGAGGCTTTGTCAATTTTCTGAAATCGGAAAAATCACCATTGAGGGGTTGGGTACTTATTCGGGATTGGAAGGTCCATTGTGGGTTACAGTTGACCCGCTTGATGGATCGCTCAATTATGCGACACGAAGTCGTTCCATCGGTTTGCCGTATACGTTGTGCATGACGGTAGTAGCAAAACGTACGAATGCCACATTCCGTGATGTTCTCTGTGCGCTCGTTTTCGATTTTCGTACGGGTGATGTATGGACAGTTGATGAAGGCGTGACGCTCTGCAATCACCAGCCGGCACAACCGATCTCTTCTCAGTCACTTGATATTGGCAAGATGATCGTTATTGGTGAAATGTATTACCCTTCTAATCGTGAACTGCTCGCAGCATTGTTCGCGGGAGAAAAGGGTTGGCTCCGTAATCCTGGCTCCGCGGCATATGAAATGGCTCTTGTTGCGGAAGGTTATGCTGTGGCCATGGTCTGTGATCGTCAAAAGCAACATGAGCTCGGTGCAGGTTATGCGCTCGTGAGGGGTGCGGGTGGCGTTGTCGTTGATTTCGATGGGATCGATATTGGTCATCAAGCGTACGACTTCACGACCCAGACACCGGTGATTTTGGCTCGTGATGCACATATCGCAGAAGAGCTGGTTCAGCGGATTCACAGGATACGGGCACAAAGGTAGTCTTGGTATTCATTTCTATGCGCGACTTTCTCTGCTAGGGTCGCGTCTTTTTTATTGCTCTACGCAGTTGACGTTCCAACCGTTGCATGGCAAGGTAGTGTCCTACAATTGACTTATTTGCTTATGGAAAAGAGCTTTTTGACGGAGAAACGCGTTTCGTTTTGGAAGAATCGAAACGTCTTTATTACTGGCGGTTTCGGTCTGCTCGGGACCACGCTTGTGGAGATGCTTCATGAGTTTGGTGCTCGTGTTGTTTTATTGAAGCGTGACCATGTTCCATCGAGCCGTTTATTTGAAACTCCTGCACTGCTTCATGCTCAAATTGTTCAGGGTGATTTTGAAGATTATAACGTTGTGTATCGAGCGTTAAATGAGTATGAGATTGATACAGTATTTCATGTTGGTGCACAGCCAATCGCTCCGGTTGGAAATCGGATGCCTTTGCCAACATTGAAGACGAATATCATGGGTACGGCGAATGTGCTTGAGGCTGCTCGTGTTTCACCAACAGTCAAGCGCGTTCTCGTTGCATCATCAGACAAGGCGTATGGTCCACAACCCGTTCTTCCATATACAGAAGAAGCGTCATTGCGCGGAAATCATCCATATGATGTTTCGAAATCTTGCACGGACTTGATTGCGCAAATGTATTGGAACACCTATAAGCTTCCGGTGTGTATCACACGATGTGGAAATTTATACGGTCCTGGTGACTTGAACTGGCAGCGTATTATCCCGGAAACAATCAAGCATGTATTGCATGGTGAGGCTCCGGTTATTCGTAGTGATGGAAAATTTATTCGCGATTACTTCTTTGTTCGTGATGCAGCGAATGCATATATTCGTCTTGCAGAAGAAATGGATCGACCGGAAATTGTGGGCCAGGCATTTAATTTCAGCACTGGAAATCGGTACACAGCCATTGATATAGTAAACAAGGTTATTGAAGCTATGGGACGTGTTGACCTTGAACCAGTTATCCTCAATCAGGCGAAGTCTGAAATCATCGAACAGACATTGTCGAGTGAAAAAGCATTACGTTTGTTGAACTGGAAGCCACAGTTCACGGTTGAAGAAGGCTTGAAGGAGACGGTTGAGTGGTACACGAAGCATTTTGAGCAAGCAAAACGCACTGGCCCGGTGATGGAATCAGAAGACGTGACATTGTCGTAATATATGGCAGAGCTGAACGGGGTTATTATTACGCCTCTCAATATTATCCCTGATGAACGCGGCCAGGTGATGCATATGTTGAAGGCGAATGCCGCACACTTTCGTCGGTTTGGTGAGGTATATTTTTCCTGTGTGTATCCTGGAGTGATGAAGGGCTGGAAATTACATACCGCGAGCTGGAGTAACCTTGCCGTTCCGATCGGTCGAGTAAAGTTCGTATTGCACGATCTGCGTGAAGGATCCGAAACAAAGTTCCAATTTCAGGAAGTCTATTTGGGTGATAATAGCTATAAGCTTCTCACGATTCCACCTGGTATCGCTTATGCCTGGAAGAACTTGGTACCCGAGACTGCAATGATCGCAAACTGTGCCAGTGAGGTGTGGTCATCTGGTGAACAGCGGATGATCCCGTTTGAAGAGATCGCGTATAAGTGGTGATTATTCAACAGCCAACGTCCAGATTCCGGTCTGGGCGTTTTTTGTGCCGGCGATGATGAGTTGATTGGAAAGTGTTGAAAGCCCTGTGATCTGATCAAATGTGGCGAGCTGTGTCACGATTCGTCCATCTCGTTGGTCAAGATTGAGCGCATAGACGCCGGTATGTGTGGCAAAAAAGATATTGCCATTTTCTGAGTGCCAGGCGGAATCAACGATGCGTTCGCTTTGTCGATAGATGAGCTCTGGTTGCGTTGTTGGATTCCAGATCCAAATTTCATTTTGATTGACGAGAAGGTATTGCGTGATGCCTCCAGAAATAATTGGTCTTAGTTGATCACCTGTTACCTGATAGGTTGAGGCGTTTGTTGCGTTTAGCTGAACAGACATCCATCGATTTCCATCACGGATAATATGCATCCCGTTTTCGGATGACCACAGATGCCATGCGCCAGGAGGAAGTTCAATGCCCTGATTCACATTCTGTGTTTCAACAAATACGAGTCCGTCCGTTGTGTCACTCGATCGAATTGTTGCTTGCGCTGATGTATCAATGATGTGTGCTGCGAATGGAACTCGACGGAGACTAAAATCAGATAATTGAATGCGTGTTTGAGAAAGAGTATTTTGAATAACGAGTGCATCCGTATCCCAGCGAAATGGTCCATCTGGGATCATGAGAGGTGCGTTGCTGTTTCGTGTATCAATAATCCAACGCGTGCTGCTTGTTCCCTCTGTTGTTTGGACGATGAGGTATCGCCCTGTTGGTGACCAATTGAGCTGGCTTGTTCCATTTACGCGAACGGCGAGTGTTGAGCTGCTCGCGATTTGATCTGGTGTGGTGAGCAGAAGCGCGAGCGAAGAGGTTGCTTGGCTCATCGCAAGTGTTTGTCGACCGTCGATGGAAGATGAGAGGATGAGTGGTGATGTTGCTGTAAGCAATACGGGTTCACTTTCGCGCCATAGCCAAAGATCGTTCGCAAACGTTACGCGCTCAGATGTGATTTCGAGCGATTTTTCCCAGGGATGATATCCGGCCTTCTCTAACCGAAATTGATGTAATCCAGGAGGCATGTCTTGGAGTGTAATTGGAGTGACGTTTTGCGTGGCTCGGCCATCGATACTGAGTGTGGCTTTTGTGGGCGTGGAATCAAAGATGATCGTTCCGTTTCGTTCAATTTGCCCTTTTTGACTGCTCCATCGATAACCCGAGGTGTAGAACAGGACGATGGGCGCTATCGCGAAAAAAATGACGATAAAGATCCAGGGGAGGATTCGTCGGTGAAATGGGGGCGTGTAGATGCGTTGACGCATGAGGGGAAATTCCGTATCATCTTACCATGATTGAGAACCAACAACAGCCTGTAAAGCGAGCGCCTTGGGTTGCTGCTTGGGCACTTTCGACTACTGTAGCTTTTATCATCGGGTTTGCAATTGCGCAACCGGGGGATACACTGGCTGCAGCTCGAAAACTTGTTCCAACCTCACCAAAGGTTATTGGAATGAATAGTGCCGCGCCAGCCGATATTGCGCCGCCAGTCAATTTTAAAGAGTTTTGGGATTTATGGCGTCAGATTAAAGAACGATATCATCAACAGCCAGTTGATGATGCGACGCTGTTCTATGGTGCAATGTCCGGTCTAGCATCCGCCGTCGGTGATCCATACACGACCTATTTCGAGCCAAAGAGCGCGCAAGAATTTTCCTCGTCACTTCAGGGAAAGTTTGAGGGGATTGGAGCGGAAATTGGAATTAAGAATGACCAATTGCAGGTCATTGCTCCGTTACCAGGTACTCCAGCAGAAAAAGCAGGATTGCAACCTGGTGATTTGATTTTAACAATCGATAAACAGGATGCAACCAGCATGTCTGTTGAAAAGGCCGTATCCTTGATCCGCGGTAAAGGAGGAACTGTGGTGAACTTACTGATCGGACGTACGAAGACGGAAAAAGATTCATTCGGAAAAGATAAGAAGTCATTTTCATCGTTTGAAAAAGCGATTACCCGCGAGACGATTCTCGTGAAGAGCGTTCGAACGACATATCTTCGTGACGGCATCGCATTGATTGAGATCACACACTTTAATGAAGATACGGCTGATGGTTTTTCCGCAGCAGTAAAAGAGGTGCTCGCAAAAGATGCGAAAGGATTAATTGTTGATTTACGAAACAACCCAGGCGGATATTTGGATCGTGCTACACAGGTCACGAGTGAATGGGTTGGAAAGCAGGTTGTGGTGATGGAACGTCGCCAAGGAAAGATCACGGATAGTTTCCGTGGAGCTGGGGCGGCGCGACTCAAGAACATTCCTACGGTCTTGTTGGTCAATCAGGGTTCTGCATCTGCATCCGAAATTGTTGCCGGTGCATTACAGGACTATGGAATGGCGAAGCTGGTGGGAATGAAGACGTTTGGAAAGGGTTCTGTTCAGGATGTCACAGATTTTCCAGATAAGAGTTCCGTTAAAATTACGATTGCAGAATGGCTAACTCCAAAGGGTCGTTCCATTGATAAGGTCGGCATTCAACCCGACATTCAGGTCGACCGAACAGAAGATGATTATCATGCCAATAGAGATCCACAACTCGACCGCGCCCTCGACATCCTTACCGGAACGTCGAGCACAGCCGCAGAAACGGTTTCATCCACGAAGAACGGGCTCAAAAAATAACAGTAGCAAACCAGCAGACGCGTATTCCGTGTCTGCTGGTGGTATTGTATTTCGCCGACGCGGAAATATCGTTGAAATCTTTTTTATCAAAGATCCATATCAGCGTTGGACATTTCCGAAAGGAAAACAGGAGGCAGGCGAAACATATGTTCAGACTGCTATTCGAGAAATTAAAGAAGAAACAGGATTAGGAGACTTGCGATACGTTGCACCGTTAGGCAAAACATCGTTTCGATTTCGACGCGAGATCGGGGTGATTCATAAGGTAGTGCACTATTTTTTGTTTGAAGCTCCGGCAGATGCAAGACCAACATTTAAACGAAGAGAAGACGTTCCGGAAGGACGTGAAGTTGTATTGGAAGGTGCTTGGGTTCCGTTGCATCGCGCATTTAACGTAAGTAGTTATAAAAATTCAGATCACCTTTTAGCCCAAGCGTTTCGCCTCATTGCGTCTGGGTCGTAATGGTGTAAGGGCTCTGTTCTTGGTTTAGGGCTATGGGAAAAACCCATGTGCTATACTCTGGCCGTATGCCAAAAAAAACACCTTCTCGATCAAAGCGGCACTGTTATATTTTTGTCAGCGGGGGAGTTATGAGTGGGGTGGGAAAAGGGATTGCGACAGCTTCAATTGGTGCGCTGCTAAAGGCACGTGGCCTGCGTGTAACGGCAGTAAAAATTGATCCGTATCTGAATGTTGATCCGGGAACATTGAATCCGGTTGAACATGGAGAAGTATTTGTTACGAAGGATGGGCTAGAGACAGACCAGGATATTGGGAACTACGAACGCTTCATGGACGAAGATCTGCACCGCATCAACTGCATGACTTCCGGAAGCGTTTTTCAGTCCATCATTAATCGTGAACGCGCGCTTGGATATCACGGTAAAACGGTTGAGTGGGTTCCGGATGTTCCTCTCGAAGTGATTCGTCGCATTAAAGAGGCTGCAAAAACAGCAGATGCAGATGTCACATTAATTGAAATTGGCGGAACCGTGGGTGAGTATCAGAACATGCTGTATCTCGAGGCCTGTCGCATGATGCGTCTTGAGGCTCCGAAGGATGTGCTCATTGCATTGGTGAGCTATCTGCCGATTCCGGGAAGCGTTGGTGAAATGAAGTCAAAGCCAACGCAGTATGCGGCACGAACATTGAACGCGGCTGGGTTGCAGCCAGATTTGATCATTTGTCGTTCGACGCATCCAATAGATGAACCGCGCAAACAAAAATTGAGTGTTAGTTGTAACGTCGCAACAGAAGACGTGATTGCCGCTCCAGACGTCTCGTCCATTTACGAAGTGCCTTTGAATTTCAGAAAAGAGCATGTGACGGATCGTATTGTTGAAAAATTATGTTTGAAAAAACCACGACCAGAAACGGATCAGTGGACCGCGCTCGTGAAGCGTATTCAATCGTTGAAAAAAACAGTTCGAATCGGCATTGTTGGCAAATATTTTTCTACGGGTGATTTTGTATTAACAGATTCCTATCTCTCCGTTTTAGAGGCTGTTCGACATGCGGCATGGTCATTGGGGCGAAAGCCGGAGATTGTGTGGTTGAATAGCGAAGATTTTGAAAAGCGTCCAGCATCTGTTGGGCCAACGTTGAAGCAGCTCGACGGTATTTTGATTCCTGGAGGGTTTGGCACACGAGGGATTGAAGGAAAGTTAATGGCTATTCGATATGCTCGTGAACACAAGATTCCATATCTTGGGTTGTGTTATGGTATGCAGCTTGCGACCGTTGAAGTCGCACGTCATCTCTTAGGATGGAGTGATGCGAACACCACAGAAATTGATCCAAAAACGACACACCCAGTCATTCATCTGATGAATGAACAGGAGGAGAAGATGAAGGATAAAAACTATGGCGGCTCAATGCGACTCGGAGAATATCCATGTGAGTTGAAAAAGGGGACGATCGCACGAACCCTCTATCGATCAGATTCAATTCTCGAACGCCATCGTCATCGTTTTGAAGCAAATCCAATCTATCGCACAGAATTAGAAAAAGCTGGATTGATTGTTTCTGGCGTATCCCCAGACGGGAAGTTGGCCGAGATTGTCGAGTTCAAGGGGCACTCATTTTTCGTTGCAACACAATTTCATCCAGAGCTCATCTCTCGACCATTCAGACCGCATCCGTTGTTCGTCGGATTCTTGAAGGCGGCGTCTCATTAAAGAATATAAAAAATCCCGCTGCCATGATGTAGGGCAGCGGGTACATTCTGTCGTTAGGTGCTTATTCCTCAGAGGGGGGAATGATCTGTTGTCTGATGGCCTCATCTCTAATAAGGTCATGTACATTTTTATTTTTAGGATTATTCGGACCCGGTATGATACATGTACCGCATGTGTAGCAGAAGACGCCATGATATCCGGTTTTCAGGGTTTTGGGTCCACCTGTGAGTGAAAAACATGGCTCATTTCTGAAGTTCTTCAGGTCAGCCCCGCACCCTCCGCATCGTGCCGTAGATGTGTCTCCACGGCTCACCCTTTTTACACGGAATGTGAGTTGCTGAGCTTGGGTTTCTAGTGCTTCTTGGAGAAACTTCTCCATCAGCGGATAGGGATCTTTTGTTGGTTGAGGTTGCTCGATCACTCGATCTGGTGCCGTTCTGTACGCTGTCGACGCCGGTTTTTTATCATCCACCGTGCTGTCTTGTTGCGTGTCCTCATTTTCTTCACGTGCATGACAACGGCTGCAGTGATTATTCGGACGTTTTCCGAGTCGATCAAAGATCCGTTGCAAGTGGTACAGAATGAGACCCATGCAAACCATGATGACTCCGATTTGAATAAGCATTAGTTTTTTATACTCGTCCATGGATCCTCCAGCTTGATGTTGAATGAGCTGCACCGTATATACACATAGCAGCTCTTTTTGTCAATCATAAACCCCGACAGTTGTCGGGGCGTATGGATTCGTT
>CAZNPI010000017.1:0-9899 GCA_964575015.1 uncultured Gammaproteobacteria bacterium | reverse complement strand
TCCAGATCAATCCGTATTTGATCGAAAAAATTACTTTTATCCAGATCTTCCAAAAGGCTATCAGATTTCTCAATTTCATTTACCGATCGCTGAGCACGGCTGGATTGAATTAGATATTCCTGGCGGCGTCGCACCACGTGAGCATATTCGCGTTGGTATCACTCGAGCGCACCTTGAAGAAGACGCAGCGAAAAACTTCCATGCAGCCGGTACAGATGGAGGCACGCAAGCAACCTACGTCGACTACAATCGCTCTGGAACGCCACTCCTTGAGATCGTGAGCGATCCAGACATCCGAACACCGCAAGAAGCAAAAACCTATCTCCAAGAGCTTCGTGCCATTCTCGTTGCCATCGGCGCATCAGACGCTGACATGGAGAGCGGACAAATGCGCTGTGATGCGAATATCTCACTCCTGCCGATTGATGATGACAATCACCCATTACAACACGACTACAATCCAAAAATTGAAATCAAAAATCTCAATTCGTTCAAGGCTGTCGAGCGCGCACTCGCATATGAGATCGAACGCCAAGGGAAGCTCTACGCAGAAAACATGAAACCAGCCGGAGCAACACGAGGATGGGATGAGGATAAGGGAGAAACATTTGAACAGCGATTAAAAGAAACATTCGCCGACTATCGCTACTTCCCTGAACCAGATCTTCCACCTCAAGACCTTGTTGAAATTCGTGAACGACTCAAAAATCAACTCCCTGAATTACCAAACGCCAAGCGAGCCAGGCTCATGGAAGAATGGTGGCTCTCACCACAAGATGCAGCTTTCTTTGTAGCCAACGATGGTTGGGCAGAATATGTTGAACACGTCTTTGGCGAACTGGGCACTTGGCTTGAAACAACTGATACTTCAACAAAGTCCGGTGGCGAGCTATTAAACGAGAAGAAGAAAAAATTCGCCAAGCTGGTTGGCGGCTGGCTCTCAACAAAGCTTGCCGGTCTCCTAAGTCAAAAAAATCTGACGCTCAACGATGTGAACATTGAGGCAGAAGATTTTGCTGAATTTTTACACCTAATCGAAGCGGGAGAAATCAACAGTTCAAATGCAATGAAGCTGTTGGAATTAATGGTTGAAACCGGAACCGATCCGTCACACTTGATGGAAGAACACAACCTCGGACAAAATATGGATACGGCGGAACTTGAAACAATTGTCCAACGACTCATCGAACAAAATCCAGATCAGGTCGCACAAGTAAAAGCCGGAAAAGTTGGTGTATTAAAATGGTTCGTCGGCGGCGTGATGAAAGCAACAGAAGGCCGTGCAAATCCAACGACTACAGAAGAGCTGGTCAAAAAACTTATTGGGGCGTAAGCCACTGCCGTACAAGTTCAGTCGCTTCATCAATACTGTGTGCCCAGTGGATTCTTTTGTCGCGTTTAAACCACGTCTCCTGACGTTTCGCATAATGGCGCACAGCCTGCTTCGCAGCAACAATGGCCTGTTCCAAGGTCTTTTCCCCTTTAAGGTACATGAAGAGATCACGATACCCAATCGATGTGAGTGCTGGGGCATGTTCTGGTACACCTCGCTTCAATGCGTCACGAATCTCTTCAACCCATCCTCGCTCAATCATCCGCTCAACCTCAGCATCAATACGCGCATACAGCTCTTCACGCGGCCACACCATCCCGACCTGGAATACATCGTACAGCTGCTTCCCCGCTGTCTTTTGAGCTGTGAATGGCTTGCCTGTAAACGTACTGACTTCAAGTGCACGAATCACGCGCCGTGGATTTTTCAAATCAACGATCTGTTCCGCCTCAGGATCAAGCTTCAACAATAGACGAACCAACTCGCTTAATGGCTTTGATTCAAATGCGGCACGCAACGTTGGTGACGGCGGAACTTCCGGGAACGTAAAATTATCAACCAATGCGCTGATATATAACCCGGTTCCACCCACAATAATCGGAAGATGTTTTCGACTCAAAATACCTCTAATTGCCTTACTCGCTTTTTCTCGCCATTCAACAACCGTAAAGAGCTCCGTCGGTTGAACGAAATCCATCAAATAATGCGGTACGCCCTCAACAAGATACGATCGATGCCCTTCAAAGACACCACGAACACCCTGAGGTTTTCCCGTGCCTATCCCAATGTCTTTATACACCTGCCGTGAATCCGCATTCACCACTTCACCCTGCATCGTCTTTGCTAAATGAATACCTAACCTCGTCTTCCCTGAAGAAGTCGGCCCAACGACACATACAATACGCGGTCTCGGCTTCATATAGAATCAGGATATCAGATCTCCCACTAATTGCCATTCATGCGCCTGAGTGATTTTGATGTTCACAATTCGGCCAACTAATGATGCATCTGTTGATTTGCATTTGGTTAATTTCATCTCCCGTGAATTTCCGGACGCGAATCCATGCTCCACGCGTTCGATCAACACAGAAACGATCTGCCCAACATATGCCTGATTTTTCCGTAACACAATTTCCCTCATTACATCTTGAAGCTCGTCCCATCGTCGGCGTTTTTCCTCCTTTGGTACATCATCAGAATACAATTTCACACCGAGCGTTCCAGAACGTGGACTGTATTGGGCAGTGTATGAAATATCAAAATCACACTCACGATACAACAAAATAGTTTCTCCAAATTGTTCCGATGTTTCACCAGGAAATCCCACGATAATATCTGTTCCGAGTGCGATGTTTGGACATTTGGCTTTGACGCGCACAATCACATCCAAAAATTGTTCACGCGTATATTTTCGATTCATGCGAGAAAGAACCGTTGTTGACCCAGACTGAACGGGAAGGTGCAGAAAATTCATCTGCTTCGGCAATGTTAACGCATCAATCACCTCATCTGTCATTGAGTTCGGATGCGGAGCAGTCCAATGCACGCGCTGAATCCCATCAATCTGATTGATCTCCCACAGCAACGCAGCAAAATGATCTGTGTATGGATTCAGTGCACTAAATACTTCTGGATCTTTTGCTTTGAACGAGTTCACGGTCTGCCCAAGCAGTGTCACTTCAAGTGCACCATGTGCGGCAAGCTCACGCACCTCACTCAAAATATCTTTGACCGCACGATTCTGTTCCAGCCCACGCGCATACGGCACTACACAATACGTGCAAAATTTATTGCATCCAATTTGGATCGTCACGAATGCTTGCGTTGTTGTTTCTCGAAATGGTTTAAGCTTTAAATAATCCGTTTCTAAATCCGCGCTATTCACCAATTCCGGTCGTAACTCTGCAATCCACTGTGGTAATTTCACCATCTCCGGTGTTGGAAAATACAGATCAACCGGTACCATTTTTTTTACAAATGTCCGAGCCTTATCCCGACCAGCCATACAACCGGTAACGCCAATAATCAATTTTGGATTGAGCAATTTCAAATTTGCCAAATCTTCCATTTTGCCGAAAATCCGATCCTCTGCTGTTTGGCGAACCGAACAGGTATTTAAGAGAATCAAATCAGCCTGTTTTTCATCATCTGTTGAGGCAAATCCAAGGCTAGACAATAAGCCTGCGATTCGCTCAGAATCGTTCTTATTCATCTGGCAGCCGTAGGTAATGATGTGAAAAAAAGGCTGTTTCATGAGCAGAAACGTAACATATTCAACCTGTATGATCAACCATGTTACAATTCTCACATATGCCTGCCACAGATGCACAAAAAGCATTCATTTCCAAAGCCGTACAAACATTTCGTAAAGAAAAAAACCGGATCGTAACCGAACGAACCACGAATATCAAAAAGATCATCGCCGAAATTGATCAACAAAAAACAGACACAATCAAAAAACGGATTGCGCAAATGCCGTGATCGCTACATGCTCAATTCTGCTTCAATCGCCATCAGGCGGTTGTATTTTTCTATGCGCTCTGATCGAGAAAGTGAACCTGTTTTAATATGTTCTGCTCCGCAAGCAACACAAAGATCTGCAATCGTCGTATCAGATGTTTCACCTGAACGATGAGAAATCACAACCGCAAATTTCGCCTCTTGTGCCATCGTGATCGCATTCACCGTTTCTGTGAGTGTTCCGATTTGGTTCGGCTTAATCAAAATTGCCGTTGCTGCCCGCTCTTCAATACCACGCGCCAATCGGTCAACATTTGTCACAAAGAAATCATCACCAACAATCAATGATTTTTTCTGTAATACGGGGACAGCTGCTTTCCATGCGGCCCAATCATCTTCAGCAAACGGATCCTCAATTGAACTCAGTGGATAAGCAGACTGCCAGCGCTCGTATCGCTCCAACAATTCTGTAGCAGAATACGCGTTACCACCCTCTGCTTGAAACACGTATTTCTTTTTCTTCAAGTCATAGAATTCACTTGCAGCAACATCGGTAGCAAGTGCAACATCTTTTCCTGGGACGTATCCGGCTGATGTAATCGCCTCTAACAAGAGCTCGAATGCAGCCTCGACATTTTCAAGTTTCGGAGCAAAGCCGCCTTCATCTCCAACTGTTGTGACAAATCCACGTGACTTCAAAATCTTCGCGAGCGCGTAAAATATCTCTGATCCTGCACGCATTCGCTCTGAAAAGAGTCTTTGCTTTGGTAAAAGCATGCACTCCTGCACATCTAATGACCAATCTGCATGCATCCCTCCATTCAACACATTCATCATCGGTATTGGCAATGATGCTTGTTTTGTAAACTGAAACGTCTTTCGAAGTGATTTCCAAAGTGGTTGCCGCCGATGGATTGCGATAGCTTGCGCAGAGGCTAATGAAACGGCTAACATCGCATTCGCGCCAAGCACAGACTTATTCGACGTACCATCCATTTCGATCATGACATGATCAATATCTTGTTGGCGTGCTGCATCAATCTTGCGGAGAATCGGAGCGATCTTTTCATTCACATTCCGCACAGCCTTTAAGACGCCCTTTCCGTTATATCGTTTTCCCCCATCACGTAATTCCAATGCCTCATGTGAACCGGTTGATGCACCAGACGGCACCTTTGCCTCAGCGCTCGCACCAGATGATAATGTGACACGACAAGCGACCGTTGGATTGCCACGCGAGTCAAGGATCTCACGAGCAACAACAGATGAAATTTTTGATGAAGAAAACATACGACAAAGCTATCGAACCTCAAACGTCACAGAAACATCAGAAACAACATCAAGGGTGCCGGACTGAATTTCTGGGGATGGTGCGGCTGCAGCGGAATCCATCATCCCAAACGACTTGGCCATCATTGGAACCGGATAACCGCCCTGAGCCGTTTCAGAGAATGTCACGACCTTCACAACATCCAATCCTAATTGCTTTGACAGAGCTTGTGCTTTTGTTCGCGCATCTGCAATCGCTTTTAACCGCGCCTCGTCCTTCAATGAAGCTGGGTCATCGATCGTGAAATTGATACCACCAACCTGGTTCGCACCCAACTCACCAGCTTTTGCTAATACATCACCAGCCTTATCAAGGTCGCGTACTTTGACGGAAAGGGTCTGGGTGACCGTGTACCCCAAAACAGTCTGTTTGCCGTTGCTCCAGTCAATTTTAGGCTGAATAGAGTACTGTGAGGTCTGCATATCTTCCTTCTTCACCCCAAGCGCCGCCAATGCAGTCGTAATAGCATTCATTTTTTGCGTGTTTTGCTCCTGGGCCACCTTTACCGTTGCGCCCTCAACCTGAACTCCTAAATCCATTTTTGCCAGGTCTGGCTTGGCCGTCACTTTCCCCTCTCCTTGAATCACAATCGTATCTCGATCATGAGCGACCTTACCGATATAATTAAATTCTTCAGATGCGTTTCGCGCCTTGAATCCAACAAAGACAATTAATGTTAACGCAAGTACCCCGATCACACCTTGGAGATATTTATTTGGTTGCATATCTGATTGAATCATATTATTTTTTAAATCGTTGTTCTGCTTTTCGAGTAATACGCGCCAGCCGACTTCCAAACCACACAATGAGCACGGTTAATATAAGGGCGTATAAAAATTTTGCAATGAGCGTATTTGACGGACCAAAGATCGCTAAAAAGAAACTTTGAATTGCGTCATTCCATGCTAGCGCTGCCACGAAAGAAAAAGCCGCTGTCAAAAGATCGTATGTTCGACGCAAAACAGCTAAGCGAATATCTTCTTCAGTTGCCTCATGATCTGTTGCCGGTTGAAATGATGTAGCGTCTGTAGGTTTCATAGAAAAATTATTTTGATTCAAGCGCAACGATACCCGGAAGCTTTCCTTTCTTTGCAACAAATTCGAGCATAGCTCCACCACCAGTGGATAGATGATCAAACCATTCGCACATACCGGAAGAAAGAATCACAGGAAGCGTATCACCTCCACCCGCAACACCAAAAGCCGTCCCCTTGCTTCGTGCGGCCATCGTTCGAGCGATAACAAGTGAGCCATGTGAAAATGACGAAATCTCGGTAACGCCAACAGGGCCATTCCACATAATCGTCTTTGCCTTCTTGATTAGCTCTGCCCACTGTCGCATCGTTTCTGGTCCAATGTCTCCAATCGCCTCTGTCTTTTTCACATCATCAGTCGATGCCGCACGAACCGCAACACCGTTTGCGATGCTAGTAGCAACAACAACATCAACAGGCAACATAATTTTCTTTTCCTTTAATAATTTCTTGGCAATAGCAATCCCCTCTTTTTCAACCATTGATTTTCCAACCTGCTTTCCTTGTGCAGCTAAAAGCGTATTTGCCATCGCACCACCAATACAGACATGATCCGCAAATGTCAGAACGGACTGAATCACATCAATCTTTGTTGAAATTTTTGCGCCACCAATGATGGCAACGAATGGATGTTTTGGTTTATTCAATAGATGCTGAAGCGCATGAACCTCAGCGAGAAGTGCAGGTCCAGCATAATGCGGAAGTAATCGTGCGACACCCACAACGGACGCATGCGCACGATGACATGATGCAAACGCATCGTTGATAAAAATATCCGCCAATGATGCAAAAGCCTTGCTCAAGGGTAACGCATTCTTTTCTTCACCAGCATAAAAACGAACATTTTCTAAGACAAAAACGCTACCAGGTTTCCCTTCTTCAATACGTGATTTGGCAGCAGCAAGACCCTTTGCGGTATCAAGAGGCTCTGGAACGAAATCCATCGGAATAGCCGAATGGCTACTCACGATACGAGTTAATCGCTTTAAACTACATGCAGGATCTTTTCCCTTTGGACGACCAAAATGCGATGCCACAACCACAATTGCGCCTCGATCTACCAATGATGAAATCATCATGATCGAATGCTCGATCTTGAGAGAGTCCTCCCCATGCAATACTCCAGCCGGAACGTTCCAATCTACACGCAAAAAGACTCGCTTGCCTTTAAGTGAGGTTCGCGGAGGAACCTGTGAAAGTTTCATGACTATAGAATACCATCAAATCCCCAACTCGACGACGACAATCTGTGGCGGGCACCCAAGACGAGCACGGCCGTCAGACTCACCCAGTCCATTTGAAATGATACAAGAAATTCCATGTATTGTTTTCTCGCCCTGATCAACGAATCGACCCAACCTCGCTGGAATAGGCCATAATGCACCCACAACCGGTAAACGAATCTGACCTCCATGCGTATGGCCACTCAGAACCAAGTCCGTATCACCCTCTTTCAAATCCATCATGATATCCGGCTCATGCGACAATGTGACATGTGGAATCTCCGGTGACGTACGGGAAGTCCAATGCGGATCACCAAACCAATGATCATCTATCCCAGCAATCTCAATCTTGCGACCTTCACGCTGAAGGACAACGTGTCGATTTGTTGCATCATGATATCCGAGCCGTGTCAGATACTGCCGCACATCCTGTGGCCGATCCATTTCATCATGATTTCCCAAGATAAAAAATTTTCCCATCGACGCCTCCAGGCTGCGCAACGAATCAAGCAACGATAATCCGTCTGCATGGTCAACGATATAATCACCGCCTAACACCAAAATATCCGGATGAAGAGCGTGAACCTCGCGGGTGATCCGCTCATACCACGCACGTGAACGGAAACCACCAGCATGAAAATCGGAAAGCCAAACAAGACGAAGATGCGTTACAGGCTGCATCACGAGATTTCGTCGATACGACGTCACCGTTAATCTTTGAGGCTCAATGAAGACGCCGTAGAAAAGCAGCGCCTCCCCAAGAAGTGCGAGACCGCCAACGATATTCAGAAAACCTCCGACCTTAAATGAAGACCAGGCAACGAGAAAACCAAACAGCGCAATGCAAACCAAGAGCGCATCAAACGCCCTCGGATGCTCGTGGGTTGCGCGAAGGTTCATTATCCTTTTTTATTCAATCCTTTCCCAACGAAAATTGCCAACTCTGCCAATCGATTCGAATACCCCCATTCGTTATCATACCAGGCCAAAATTTTTACCATGTCGCCATCAACAATTTGCGTAAACGGAAGATCAACAATGCAAGACGCTGAATTACCAACAAAATCACTTGAAACAAGCTCTTCTTCTGTAACGGTAAGCACATCTTTCCAACGTGCAGTTTTCGCTGCTGTTTTTAAAACCTTCTTGATTTCTTCAATCGTTGTCTTTCGTTTGAGTAGAAATGTGAAATCCGACAATGAAACGCATGGTGTTGGCACACGGATGGAGATCCCATCAAACAATCCTTTCAATTCAGGAATAACTTCTGTTGTTGCAAGTGCTGCACCCGTTGTAGTTGGAATAATATTTTGCGCTGCGCCTCTTGCACGACGAAGATCTCGATGCGGACCATCTTGAAGAACCTGATCTGCCGTATATGAATGAATCGTGGTCATCATTGCCTTCTTCACACCAAACACCTCATGCATGATCGCAGCAACCGGCGCAATACAATTCGTTGTGCAGCTCGCATTATTGATGACCTTCGCTGTTTTTCCCGCACCTTTTTCATTCACGCCGATCACATGCGTCGGCACGTCCCCACCCTTTGCAGGAGCTGAAAGAATGACACGCTTTGCGCCAGCCGTAATATGCTGTGATGCGCCCTCTAAATCCGTAAATCGTCCGGTGCATTCTAGGGCAACATCAACACCCAACGCGCCCCATGGAAGTTTTGTCGGATCTTTTTCTGCAAAAACCGGAATCTTGACCCCATCAACAATTAAATTTTTTTCATCAAATGTGACGGTTCTATCATACCCATGATACGTCGAGTCATGACGCAATAAGTGTGCCAATGTCTTTGTGTCCGTTAGATCATTGATCCCAACAACCTTAAATCCCTCTTTTTCGAATCCGGCTTTAAATACATTTCGGCCAATACGTCCGAAACCATTGATAGCGATGTTAGGCATAGTGCATGAAGTATAACATCCGAAAAAAAACACGACCATGTAGGTCGTGTTTGTATCGATTCACTAGTTTAGAAAAATATTTTTGCAGTTTGCGTTTCCTTTACCCAACCAGAACCCTTCTTCACCAACATATCATATTCAATCGTTTGTGCATCCTTCCATCGAACAGAGAGATCAGCTTCTGACGGAGTTCCCTTACCCGTAGATTCACTGCGTGGATCGAAAATGACAATATGCTTAACCTGTTTCGTCCCAATGATTTCAACTGCAATTCCGATTTTTCCTTTTGTCACGCTGTCATAACCCGCATATTTTGTTCCATCCGCAGAAAGACTTCCGCGATCCAAAAGGCCGGTCGGACTCATACGCGCAACCACTGGAAGCTGGGTCATTGGCGTTGTCGTTGTACCCTGCACTACGGAATCTGTCACAGGCGCTGTCACATCTTGCGACACCATCTGTTGTGAAGCAGAAGCATTCAATATCGCTTCAATCTGATCAAGACGAAGCATGGTTACCAACAACACAAGCCATACTGCGGTACACATACAAACCATCAGAACCCATAAAATAGTAATCGATGATCCGTGATATGCAATAGCC
>CAZNPI010000016.1:0-11179 GCA_964575015.1 uncultured Gammaproteobacteria bacterium | reverse complement strand
AGATTGCGACGGTGCTGACAAATTCTGTTGGTGTAAAAAACATTTTGGATTTGGCCGTTCATTATCGATCCAAATTGCTCTATGCATCTTCGAGCGTGTTATATGGTCCACGGCGTCCTGATAAAACCTACTATGCAGAAACGGATGAATGTCATATTGATCATTTAACTTCGCGTGGTGCATACGATGAAGGTAAGCGTTTTTCAGAGGCTATCTTGCAAACGTATGCAGACGTCTATCATATTGATGTAAAGATTGCGCGTATTTTTCGTACTTTTGGTCCGCGCATGAAGATTTTTGATGGAAATCTGATTCCGGATATTGTTCTTTCTGCATTAGATAACAAGGATATTACGATTGCCGGCAATGAAGAGACGCGAACTTCGATGGCGTTTGTTTCCGATATTGTCGATGGATTAAATCGACTGATGCAAACGCCGATTGATGTGACGCTGTTGAATTTAGGATCAGACCAGGATGTACGTCTTGTTTCTATTGCGCAGAAGGTGTTGGAGTTTACCGGCTCGACCTCTCGTATTCGATTTGAGGCTCCATATGCCCATTACATTGAGGCGGGGTTGCCAGACACGACGCGAGCGCGTGAAGTGCTTGGGTGGATTCCGTTGGTTCGGCTTGAGGATGGGTTGCGTCGCATGATCGACTACGCTCAGTCACATCGTAAACAAATTTCTTTTTAATCTATGTCTGAAGCTCCTGTTTTTGAAAAGAAGAACGTTCTCGTGACCGGTGGTGCCGGATTTATCGGTTCCTTTTTGTGTGAAAAACTGTTAACTGAAAACATGCGGGTGATTTGTGTTGATAATTTTGTGACGTCACAGGAGTCAAATATTGATCTGTTGTTGAAAAACCCGGACTTTGAATTTATCCGTCATGATTTTAACACTCCATTTGATCCGGAAGCCTTTCCAGAGCTCGCACGATTCAAAATTAAATTTCAGGGCATTCAAGAGATCTATCATCTTGCGTGTCCGACAAGTCCAAAGAAATTTGATCAGTATAAAATGCAGACGTTGTTGGCAAATTCGGTAGGTGTGCAGCATGCATTAGACTTGGCTGTTCGATATCGTGCAAAGGTATTACTTGCTTCTGCGTCTGTTGTGTACGGTCCGCGTCCGGCTGATAATCATCCATATCTTGAAGATGAATTTGGTATTGTGAATGCGCTGTCGCCTCGTGCATGTTATGACGAGGGGAAGCGGTATGCAGAAACCATGTTTGAAACGTACAGACAGGTGCACAACATTGATACAAAAATCGCACGCATCTTTCGAACCTACGGACCACGGATGCCTCTGTTTGATGGTCAAATGATTCCGGATTTTATTACAGATGCGCTTGATAACAAAGATGTTGTTATTTACGGCGATGAAACCTTCAAGACCTCATTGATTTATGTCTCTGATGTTGTGGATGGTATGGTGAAGCTGATGAAGTCTCCGCCTGGATTTGGTCCATTGAATATTGGAAGTGACATAGACGTTTCTCTAGTTGACGTTGCGCAACGCATTATCGAGATGACGGGTTCTGCATCACGTATTAAATTTGAAGATCCATTATTATTCATGACGTCGCTCGGTGTCCCGAATATTACGAAAGCAAAAGATGAACTTGGTTGGATTCCTTTGGTGCGATTGGATGAGGGGTTAAAACGAACCATTGATTATTCCATTTCGCATAAATCATTGCTTGGATTTAAGGCTGGGTAGAAAAAAAATCGCTTTTCCAGTAAGGTGGTGGAATGAAGGTTGTTGCAGTTATTCCGGCATTGAATGAGGCTCCACGCATCGAGGGCTCGATTCGTGGGGTTTTGCCGTATGTTGATGCGGTTGTGGTCGTGGATGATGGCTCACGAGACGGTACAGGGGATGTTGCACGGGGTGTAGGCGTTCACGTGCTTCGACATCAGGTGAATCGTGGTCAGGGTGCTGGTTTGCGAACAGGAACAGATGCTGCGCTTCGGTTGGGGGCGGATATCATTATTCATACAGATGCAGACGGTCAGTTTGATCCAACCTGTGTGCCGGCGGTATTGCAGCCGTTACGCGATGGACAGGTTGATGTGGTTTTCGGTTCTCGGTTTTTGGGTGAACAGCCGCGTGGCATTCCAATGACTCGCAAAATCTTGTTGAGAGGTGCGCGAATATTTAACTCTCTCCTCATGGGTATTCCGCGTCGTGTGACTGATCCGCAAGGTGGAATGCGTGCGTTTACGAAACAAGCTGCATCGAAGATCGTGTTTCGCCAAGATGGGTTTGCGCATTGTTCAGAAATTTTACGCGTTGTCACACGATCATCGCTTCGCTGGATGGAGGTTCCGGTACGTGTGATGTATTCGGAAGAGACGTTGGCAAAGGGGCAGAGGAATGGAGATGCGTTTCGGATTGTTTGGAAATTATTTCTTGGGTTGTTTGCAAAATAAACGTGTATGTTGATTCAATTTGTTCTCATCGCCGTTCTCCTGATCGCACTCGTTGTGACGTGGCGACGTGCATCTCAAGATGTTATTTCTCGAATTGAGGCATTTATCTGGAGTCTTGTGTGGATCGGTGCAGGTGTCATTATTCTCTTGCCCCAAACAACAACCGTTGTTGCTCATTTTTTTGGCGTTGGTCGTGGTGCTGATTTCGTTATCTATGGTTCAGTGGTTGCATTATTTGTATTGGTATTTAAATTGTTTATTAGCTTAGAGCGTTTGGAACAGACGATCACAAAGCTGGTTCAGCACGAGGCTCTCAAAGATTTTCCGCCGAAGGAGTAATATTCTTTCATGCGTATTCTTCATCTTGTATGTGTCTCACCTCCCGATGTTGGCGGGATGGGTGCTGTTGCGGCTCACGAGGTCGCACTCCTTCGCGAGTGCGGTGTTGACGCGGGCGTTGCATCGCTCACAACGCATGCGCTGGTTCGAGTGGGAAATGTTGGTCTGATTCGTTCTCTCGATCGTCTGGTTCGCGCCGCAGACATCGTGCATTTGCATTATCCATTCTATGGAGTTGCTGGTCGTGTCGCTGCATTACAACGAAAAGGACACATCAAAAAACTGGTCATGACACTGCACATGGATGCTATGGCGCCTGGATGGAAAGGAAGGATGTCTGATTTGCATCGAAAATGGTGGCAGCCTGCTATTTTAAATACAGCAGACGCACTGCTTGTATCTTCTAAGGATTATGCAGAGCATTCTTCGTACAAGACGTTTGCATCTCGTGTGATTGAAATTCCATTCGGGGTAGACGAGACAGTATTTGCTCCAGGACTCGCTACATCTGATCGATTCGGAATTCCAAATGGAGCAAGCGTTGTGTTATTTGTAGGTGGTATGGATACGGCACATGCGTTTAAAGGGGTTGATGTGTTGTTACGGTCACTCGCTCGGTTACCAGCAACTGTTTGGGGAGTATTCGTTGGTGATGGAAATCTTCGTTCACAGTATGAAACATTGGCTGCAGAGCTCGGATTGCAGCGACGGGTTCGTTTTTTAGGTCGGGTCTCTGAGGTGGATCTTCCGGATGTTTTTCGTTTAGCACGAGTCGTAGCATGTCCGTCTACGTCTGGAGCCGAGGCATTTGGATTGGTTGCTGTTGAGGCAATGGCCTGTGGGATTCCCGTTGTGGCATCTGCGCTTCCTGGGGTTCGTACGGTTGTGGACAATGAAGTGACAGGTTATTTGATCCCTCCGAAAGATGTGTTTGCGTTAACGGCGCGATTACAATGTCTACTCGAACATCCTGAATTACGTTCCCGCTTAGGTCAGGCAGGTCGTGAGCGAGTGCTGGCTCGATATACTTGGAGTCGCCATATGGATAGTTTAATGAGTTTGTATGAACGAGTATGCGGATCGCCGTTATAACGAATGATGGACCACAAGGTGGTGGTGCAGGTCACGTTGCGGAGATCTATACGCAAACACTGATCCGTGATGGTCACGAAGTGCGAACATGGGGACCGAGTGAGTTATTTACAGTTCTCTCTCGAATGTCAGCGATTCGCCGGCTCTTTTTTCATCTTCGTGATCTGGGCGCGCATTCAGCGACGGTTTCTCAAATTGTTGCATGGCAGCCTGACGTATTGCTGACACATAACCTGACGGGTTGTGGATTTGCTACATCAAAACACATTCATCGTCATGGTATTCGTTGGGTGCACCTGTTGCACGATGTTCAGTTGATTGAGCCATCCGGGCAGATCATTAAAGGTGAGTCTTTTTCAGTGTTGCATTGGTTGTGGCGGAGTATCTGGTCAGCGCTTCGGCATGTCGTAATGGGTGAGCCGGATGAAGTCATATCTCCAACAAAATGGTTGCTTGAATTCCATCGCTCATTCGGATGGTTTCGAGGAAAAAAGACCATGATTATTCCGAATCCAATTCAAATACATCAAACCGTTGTTGAGTTACCAAGAGATCCGAAGGAACTTATTTTTGTTGGTCGCGTTGATTGGGACAAGGGGATTGACCTGTTGATTGAGGCATGGCCAAGGGTCCGTGATTCTGTTTCTCGTCTTGTGGTTATTGGTGATGGTGCATGGCTCTCACGAATTCGTGGGATAAAAGATCCGAAGATTGAAGTGTGCGGACGCCTGTCGTCTGATGAGGTTGGGCTTCGGTTGCAGCATGCTGGAATCTTGGTTGTTCCATCTCGAGTACAGGAAAATCAGCCAACAGTGATTCTTGAAGGACTTGCTGCTGGGTGTTGGATTATTGCAACAAATGTTGGTGGGGTGAAAGAAACATTGGATGGCGAAGGTGAGGTCGTTGAGGCGAATTCCGTGGATGCGCTGGTTGCATCAATGAAGAGAGCGTTGGGCAGCGATATGCATTCAACAAATAGCGCGCATGTTCTCGCTACTCATGATCCGGATGTCTGTGTTGCTGCTTTGATCGGAGTGTTGAAATCAAATTTATAAACATAGTTCATGTGGCCCAGCACACCATCGGCAGTGCCGGTTTGCCATTCTTTCGTTGCGATGGCGCTGAAAAGCTGACTTGCATTTTCTGCATTCCACCAGTAGTCGTTGAGAACAACATAGACGATGCGCGAACCACCTAATGTCGCTGCTTCACGGATAGTGTCTACGGATGGGTCGCCGTATGTTGCCCGTAAAAAAATCTCATAGAGCGGACCACCGGTCGGAATTGGATAAAAGAAATTGTCTCCCTGGTAGCGTTTGAATCCGAGTTGTGAAATTGCGGCTGCGGACACACTTTGATTTGCTAGAACCGTATATGGTGCTGTTCCGGCATCGCGATCAATCAGTTTGACGGCTTGCACATCAGCTTGGCCTACGCTCCAGCCATGGCCCACGACCAGCGCGTCATTGCGTGGCAGCGCATTCATTGATGTGGCCGCAGCAATGCTGAATAGACAGACAAAACCGGCAAGTGAAAGTACTGGGGTGACGCGAGCAAATTTTTGACAGAGATATTGGAGGAAGGGGAATGCGGCTGGAACGAGGCAGAGGAGTCCGATGAACCAAAGACGATCAGCATAGCTGCTTCGTTCATACGCAATCAGGAATGAAAAATCGCCAATGTGTTTTAATACGACAGAGGAGATCAGAAGCGCGATCGCGGAAATGAAGAGGAGTGAGGTTGTACGACGGTGATGTTTTTCACTGATACAATAGGCCGCGATGGTAGAGATGACTAAAAAAGCTGGGAGAGCCTGATCTACGAGTGATGCCCAAGCTGGCCATACAACAAAACGATTACCGATCCATGGAATGAAGCCGTTCCATAACGTGCTCCATGTTTCTGTTTGGAGCAATGTTTCTACGTGCCAGGTGATTGGTGTTTTTCCGAGGATGCTCAGGATGAAGAACGCAACGGGGACGGAGAGTGCTGAACAGAATGCAAAACAGATACCAAGAACAAATCTCCACCGTGATGACTGTGCTTTTGCTCCAACGAGGAGTGCTAGGGCTACACAAAAAAATGGAATGCCAGCAAGAGGGTGAATGGCAATGGACCATGCGGCGAGGATTACTGGAACAAGAGGATGAATCAGGGTCTGTTCGCGTCGGATGATCAGAAAAAGTGCAGCGAGTCCAAAGATATATGCAAATGATTGTGGTGTTGTTGCAATAAATGGACTGAGCGGAATCAGACAAAGAAGGAGGGGGAGCCAGCGATCTTTTTGCGTGCGAATAAGCGCAGAGACAGCGAGCGGCATGATGATGACGATTGCAACAGGAACGAGCCAACGATCAATGGAACTTATTGGTGCGTCGAAGATACGAGAAATCCAAGTTGTAAAAACGTACTGTCCAATGTAGTAGAACGGTTTTGGCGAAAGTGTACCGCTGTTCAATATGACTTTTTCAGCTGCGATATGGAGAAACCCATCAAATCCAAAACCGATGCGATAGATGATCGGAGCGATGAAGCTGGTTGCGCTGAGGGCAATTCCGGAGAGGAGGACTGGCACTGCCTTTGATCGGGTGATCCAGATTGAAAGCGCGCAAGCTGCCCAGGCGCAGACAATTGCCGCGAGCGTGCCCGGGGGGAGAAACGGCCAGGTTGTTCGAATTGAATCAAGTGTTGCGCCACGCATGGCACCAGATAGCGCATATCCGGTACTCGCGATTCCGCAAGCCAAGAGTCCAATTTCGGTGAATCGCTCCCATATCGTACTGACCTGAGATGCGTGCGCTTCAATGAATTCTTTTGGTGTCTCTGTGTGATACGCTTCCGCAATTTTACTAGGCTCTTTGATTGAAGACCAAACAATGATGCCTAAACAGATCGCCATGGTGATAAACGATGACCAGCCGTCCGTTCGCGCTCCAAGGCGACCATCCAGATAGAACCAACCCGTCTGGATCAATGTTTGAATTCCAAGAAAAAAGGTAATCCCAATTCCCGTTCCAGTCACCCAATGCGTGCGTGGGAGGAGTCGTTTTCCTATGATGAAACCGTGATATACGATTCCGAATAGGAGAAGAAACTGATCAAATAGTGGAATAGACCATCCGATCAGCAGGCGCATTGCCGTGACAATGAGGAGAAAAATGCTAAGTATGCTATCCTTGTATCGATCACTCATAACAGAGCATACTGTATCACGGCTGAAGCAAGATATGTTCATGACCAATGAAAATGTAACGCTGTACCCTCACGACCGTTTGTTAGCTAAAACGGTGCTTCGACTTATCCCGAAGTTCGTTCGTCCGAATCATTTGACGATCTTGCGGGCCCTCATGATCCCATTTGTTCTCTATTACGTGTGGATTGAGGCATGGTCTATCGTGATCCCATTGTTCCTGTTCGCGGCCCTTACGGATGTGTTCGACGGATCACTTGCTCGCACGCGAAAGCAGATTACTCTGTGGGGAACCATTGCAGATCCTGTTGCTGACAAGCTCCTTATTGGGTCAGTGGTGATTTTGTTTGTTGCAAAAGAGATCAACGTTGCATTTGCTGCAATTATTATTTTGTTAGAAGCGCTCATTATTATTTCTGCGGTTGTTAAACATCATCGCGGTCATCAATATGTGAGCGCAAATTGGTACGGCAAAGTTAAAATGGTCTGCCAAGTTGTTGGCGTTATGTCGCTTCTCGTAGCGCGCGCATCAGGCCTTGAAATGTTCATCCCATTTTCCGTGGGGAGCCTGTCCGTGGCCATTGCCTTTGCGGTCGTTTCATTGTATACGTACGGGCTGTAGGACTTGACATTAGGCCATGTCCGTGCTCTAATTCGTTTGCTGATAGGTCTTGTCTGCTTTGAGCAGGGAGGTGTCTGATGAGGAATAGTACGCTTTCAATGCATTTTCTGTTGGCGCAAACGGTTTTGTTTTTCGTATTGCTCGTTGGTGTGTACTGGCTCTTTTCTATCCCAGTGGATTCTTATGTCGGAAGCCCAATCTGTTTTGTGCTGTATACAGTTTCTTGGATTCCCTTTGCCTTCTATCTTCGTGTCAAGGGGATGCGTGATGATTGGATTCTGTATCATGTGTGGAAGGATGGCGTAGGTATGTATTTTATTTTTCTGGTTTTCGGATGTGTGGACTTGTGCAGGCTTCTTCTGCCGGGTCTCAAAAAGCAGGAGTACTTGTTCTATTTCTTGGGTGTTATATTGCTTACACTTGTCCCATTGTGGAAATATTTTATGCAGGTGGGCATTCGTATTCGCCCAAAGAGTGAATAGTCGTTCGTATGCGATCAGGAATTCTGATCGCTTTTTTTGCATCTTTCCCAAAACAGGCTACACTCTTCTTATGATTCACCGTCTCAAAAAATTCATCCCGGAATCTTGGTTGAATGCGTATCATCTTGCGCTTTCTTCGGTTGCGACTGCGTGGTATCGGCATCCTTCTGAATCGTTGATTGTGATTGGTGTTACTGGGACAAATGGAAAAACAACAACGTCATATTTGATTTCAAAGGCGTTGGAAGCGATGGGGGATAAGACCGGTTGCATGACGACCGCGTTGTTTAAAGTTGATACAAAGGAATGGTTGAATGACAAAAAGATGACCATGCTTGGTCGGTTCCAACTTCAAAAATTATTGCGTGAAATTGTGGATGCTGGGTGCAAATATGTTGTTGTTGAAACTTCTTCGCAGGGCATCTTGCAGCATCGCCATCGTGGCGTGAATTATGATTGCGTTGTTTTAACGAACTTGACGCCAGAACATATTGAGGCTCATGGATCATTTGAAGCGTACAAACAGGCAAAGATAGAATTGTTTCGTCATGCGGCAACGAGTCCTCGAAAAGTGTTGAATGGAAAGACGATTCCAAAAGTCGCAATTCTTCCACACGCTAGTGAGCATGCAGAGGATTTTGCCGTTATCGGCCTTGATCAGGTGATGTGGTATGGAGTCGGAACGGGTGGCGGGATTACTGCAACGAATGTTGAAGATCATGGGTGGTCATCAGTATTTCATGTTGATGGCCAGTCGTTTGAAATTCATCTTCCTGGTGATGTGAATGTTGAAAATGCGACAGCAGCAATTGCAACGACAAGAGTGTTAGGGCTTCCTATTGATGCGGTTGCAAAGCAGTTGGAACGTGTTTCAGGTGTTCCTGGACGGTTTGAACGCATTGATGCGGGTCAGCCGTTTACCGTCCTCATAGACTATGCCGTTGAGCCAGTTGCAATGGAGAAACTGTATGCATTTATCAAGGGGCTTCCGCACAAACGTCTGATCCATGTTTTTGGTTCTTGTGGTGGTGGCCGTGATGTTGCACGCAGGCCAATGTTGGGAAAGTTGGCAACGGAGCATGCGGATATGGTGGTCATTACAAATGAAGATCCGTATGATGACGATCCGCAGACCATTGTTGATCAGATTGCAGCAGGTGCACGGGCTGCGGGTGTGACGGATGCGCAAATGACAATGATGCTTGATCGTCGCGAGGCGATTGAATTTGCCGTGAAGCAGGCACAGCCTGGTGATGTTGTTTTGATTACGGGAAAGGGATGTGAGCAATGGTTAATGGTTGCTGATGGGAAGCGGATCCCATGGGATGATCGTAAGGTGGCGAAAGAGGCGATTCTGCGATACGCTAGTACTCATGTTTCACCTTGAAGACGTTTTAACGAAAAATGAGCATGAACAAGTGCATGCGATTATTCGTCGTCATGCGAGTACACTCATTCCAGTGCTTTCGGTTTCACTTGTGCTGATTGCTGCGCCGTTCTTTTTCTTGTATCAATTATTTGCATGGAAGACGATCGGCTTGATCCTCTTTTTCTCTTCAGTGGTTTTGGGTATTGTTATTGCATTGCGTGCTCTGTTGCTGTGGGATGCTGATGTGTTTGTTTTGACCGATCTCCGAGTCGTTGACGTTGATCAGCAGGGGATTCTTTCTCGTACGGTGGCAGAGACAGCTCTTTCTGGCATTCAGGATGTTGCTTGGGGTCGAAAAGGGACGATCCAAACACTGTTTCGAACTGGAACACTTTCTATTCAGCCAGCCGGAGGTGGACGCGTGATGGTCATTATGGACATTCCTCGACCAGAGCGCGTGTATGCCCGATTAAATGAACTACGGCACAAGAAGGGGCTAGCAGCTTCTCCGGTTGAGGTGGAGGTTGTGGATACGGAAGAAGTTGTTGAAGAGGATGTGTCTGTTCAAATGCCTTCAGCTGAGGGAAAGGCCGAGCGGATCGCTGAAATTGTTAAAATGCTGAACGGATATTCTGAAGAAGAATTACAGCGTGTCAGTATGATTTTGCAGGCGCGTGAATCTTCTCGCGACGCATGATATACTTTAGAGCGGCAGCATGAAAAAAGTGAATGCACCTGGTTCTTGGTCATGGCCTTCCTTTTTACGTTGGCCTGCCTTTTTGATTGCAAATGCAGTATTGCTATTATTGGTCGGCGTTTCTACGTTACGTGAAACATATCAGGGTTGGACCGTTGATCGGCAAATACAGGCACTGCAGTCGCAGGCTGAGTCATTAGAAGGGAAAAAAATGGAGCTCGTTCGTTTGACAGATAGTTTAGCCTCACCTGATTACGTTGATCTTGAGGCTCGTCGTCGAATGGGGTGGAAAAAGCCGGGGGAGCGGGTTGTTGTATTAGCTGGATACGTTGACGGTGCTGCTGCGACCGGTACGGTATCGGCTCCGGTGAAACGTGAGTCCTCCCAGGAAGTGGACAATCCACATAAATGGTGGGACTATTTCTTTGGTAAATAATTCTTGGTTTATTATTGATTGACCGTATGTCTGAAGATATTGAAGTGCAGAAGCCTGAAGCGCCAAAGGCGAAGAAAATAAATTTGGTGATGATCGTATCGGTGTTGGGTGGAATCATTGTTGTTGCCGCTGCTATTATTTGGCTCGCATACGCCGTGTATATTCAGCGTTCTGATGCGAAGGCTGTACGCGTCCTCGGTTCTTGGTTACCGGCTGCACGTACGGTCAATTCTTAGACACTCGCGATACGATAAAAATTTATATGAATTCTGAGGCCGCAAAGGGTGCGGGGCTTTCAGGGCCGCTCACGAGCGAGGTGGAGAAAAATGCTCTTGATCGAATGATCCGCGAAGTGATTACGAAGCAGTTGGCTGAAAATAGAAATGTGAGCGTTTCGGATGAAGAGGTGCGTGCTTCTTTTGCGATGCTTGTTCAGCAAACAAGTTCAACCATGCCAGATCCGTCTCAATATCTCCAAGACACGTTTCACTGGACGGAGGATCAATTCCGAA
>CAZNPI010000015.1:0-11294 GCA_964575015.1 uncultured Gammaproteobacteria bacterium | reverse complement strand
GCAGCACATGCGACCAAGTAATTTCAAAGATCGTTCGTGGTACAAGCGTTGGGTGATTAATCTGTTTGTGATAGCGCAACAGCGGCAGGTCAAAGCTGTGTGCTGTAAAGCGTTTGAGCAGGGGCGCGTTGCATGCAAAGGGTGCCCGACAGTGTACGATGTTCAGTCGGATCAGTGGATTTATCGAATGATCGGACGTATCGCGAAACGAAAAAAGACTGGGCAATAGGCCCGGTCTTTTTGCATCAGGCTGTGTATTCGCATATCATTCCACCATGACTTCTCCATCCATCACCTCATTTGCCGAATTCTCAGAACGGTTACAAAAAGCAAAACGTGCTATCGCAGAACATCTTCGCGAGATGCCGGAAGATTCAACGCTGCTCAACCTTTCTGAACAGCTTGCGTTTGCGGATCAGAAAACATCCGGAGGCGCACGCCTCGCTCCCGAAGATCTATCCCGCCTCAACTTCGGAATGGTCGCAGCCCGCGAGCTCTCTGACATTGATGGGCCGTTAGCCGCAGAACTCGCATCATTAAATACGTATTTGGATCAGATGCCTTCGATGCAGTAGGCCCCTTTGAAACAAAACATCCCCCAATACGTGGTTGGGGGATGTTTTTGTTTCCTGACAGCTCCTCGGAGAGAAGCGTTCGGGGTTTGGGCTCGAATCTGCAGAGTTGCAGATGAGCCCGGGGAGGGAAGGAGCTACTGGTACGTGCTGCCGACGCTCGCGTGATTGCGGCGCACGGACTTGTTCGCGTGCTGCAGGCTCGGCGTGGGCAGCATCGGGGCGGCGGGGGTGACGAGCGGCTTTCCGCTGTCGACGAACTTGACGTCCGTCTCGGGCCCGTTCGCCGGAACCTGCTGGTACCCGGCGTACTCGCTCCCGCCGGTGCTCTCGACCGTCTGGGGCGCGAGGGCGGTCTTGTGGGGCGCCGCGCAGCCGACGATGAGGTTCGAAGCGAACACGAGGGCGAAAACGATGGACTGGTTCATGGCGAATCCGATCTGGTCCAATATGGACCGCTGACGTTGCTTGGAGAAATGAGCGAACTTTTTAACTAAAAAGAATACCACAAAAAGGCAATCTTGTCAAGGGGGAATGGATGCAAAATATAGCTAAAACTAGCTAAAAAGTTTTGGCTAAGTACAGCGAAAATATACAAAAATAGCTTTTTCTAGCCTTTTTCTGAAAATAAAAGGCCGCCCTCGTCAGGAAGCTGGGTAGGCTTCCTGAGAGAGCGGTAGTTGGGAAGGGCTGAGACCTACTCGGCCAGAAGGTGCTTGGCGAACTCGCGGAGCTTCACGTCCGCGGGGCCGGAGTTGATGAATGGCTCCACGATGTGTGGCTCGACGCGGATGTTGACGTCCGCACTGCCCTGCAAGGGATAACTCATGATCAACTTGAGATCTGTCTTCACCGCTCTGAT
Source organism: uncultured Gammaproteobacteria bacterium (assembly GCA_964575015.1). Lineage (GTDB taxonomy): Bacteria > Patescibacteriota > Patescibacteriia > 2-12-FULL-60-25 > 2-12-FULL-60-25 > JAGOQX01. The sequence continues at coordinate 9,860 of CAZNPI010000015.1, read as the reverse complement.
CTGAGCAGTGTAGACGGTCGTATAGGCGCCGGGTCTGGTGTTGCTCTCGTTTCTGAATGAGTGGCAATCCGAGAAGAGCTCGGCGCAGAGCGACGTGAACTCGTGGAAGAGCATCGGGCTTCCGCTCGTTCCTTGACGATCGCGTTTGCTCGCACGTCGTTTCAGGTCTCGTGCTGCGATCTCGTCGAGCGGATCCGTGATCTGGACCTCGGTGGCGGCCCGTTCGCGGATATGGTTGATTACCTGCAGCTTGATCGCCTCGGTGAACTCCATGGTCTCGGCGATGGGGATCTTGTGCTCCTTCGCTATGACCTCCATGTTGATGTACATGCTGCGGAGACCAAGGATGCCACTGTCCGTCAGCATCTTGTTCAGGAGAAGAAGAGCGATCTCGCCTCGACGAATGTAATCCATGTAGACCTCGGAGCCTTTAGTCTCGAATACCTCGAGACGGGGAACACAGACGTTGTGCCTGGGCGGGATGTATATATCTAAAATGACCCATTTTGTCAACTGGTTTGTATGAGATATTGAAGATATTATACAAGCAGGGGCAGGTTTTCGAGCTTCATCTGTTCACCGGTGATCACACGTTCAATGCGATATGCGCCATGCGTTGGTGCCTCGATATATCCGTTCCAAGCAACGCGAGCCAGCCCACCGCTTTGAATCCAGTCAAAGAGCCATTCGCTAACATATCGGGGATCGCCTTGAGTCACGCCGCCGCCAACGGTTTTAAGCCAGGTTCGATTAAACTTTTCTTGCGACCCAATGGACGGTGCCATAATGATCGGAAGTCCAGCCCCGCAATAGAACGAAAGCTCACTCGGCTTTGTCCAAAGGATGTCTGTGGTGCGCAAGATTTTTGAAAATGTTTTGAAGTAACTTGGGCGGTCTGCAAAAAAATCAATAAAGAGTTCTGAATTGAGCGAACGTTTCAGTCCAAGCCTCTCAACCTCTGCCGTGAACAGATCGGCAAGTGATTTGTTTGTTCCAGGAACAAGGCGAAGAATAATTTTCTTTCGTTTGATGGATGACGCAAGGCTTTGAAGAACGACAAGTGCCAATTTTTTTTGCGCACCTGCACCGCCAATGCAAAACGTGACCGTTGGAGGAGTCTTTGCGGGCTTTAAGCAAAGCCCCGGCATGAGGTCTCGATCAAGTGTTTGAGAATATTTACCAAGAAAGATGCCATTTGGATCAAGTCGACAGAGTCTATTCGCTAAATCTTTTTTTACGGTTTCTCCTTCTGGTCCACCGATAAGCTCTTGTGGTAATGGAAAACCGGTTAAAAAGATTTGATCTTCCGGTACTCCGTATAATTTCAATCGTCCCACAACGCGACCATTTGGTGCGAGGTATTTGATTCTACTTTTTTTCGGATCTTTCGGAACCCACGCTCTACTCATGTCTGCATCACAAATCATCAGGTAAATATCGCCAGGATAATCAAATTCTTCTGCGGCAAATGCAGGAATAAAAAATGTGCAAATTAAGGGGAGTGGCTTTTTTGCAAGTTTATCAATGAGATGTTTGCACAGCCCAAGTTTTTGTATCAAATAATATGTTTGATGTGTTTGCGCTGTTGGTTTTGATAAGTCCCGCCGAGGATAGAACGGTTCGATTCGTTGTAAATAATCAAGTGAAGAAAAGAGAAGGTCGCCAATGAGGGGAATCGGTTTTAATCGAGAGATTAATTCATACACGCGACGGCTCTCGCTCCATAATTTTCTATCTTTATTCGGAATGCCTTCATAGGAGTTGGCTGTAATAATTCCGCCGTGCGCAAGATTGCGTACACCGTATGCGGCACGTTCATGCCCATATCCCATGTTTACGGAAATGACATAGGCATTGTTGTGATGGTGCGAAGCGTACATAAATCGAAGATAGTATATCATAAAATAAAAGCTCCGCCGTGTATGTGAAACTGGGCGGAGTGAGGTTTATTTTAGGCTTGTTCGAGATAAGGTTCTGTTGGGTGTACGGCGTTACTGTGGACGACGCGAAGGTTGTTGAGCCTAATTTCTTCTGTGAAAAGGAGCTTTGCGATGATGAGCCAGATTTCGCTGGCCGCATTTCTCGGCGTGCACATCGCATCACGTATGATGCTAATGATGAAGCTCGCGTTGTACTGCGAGCGATGTTGACGAGTCTCTACGCGCAGACCGTGATGTACATCGAGAAAGAGTTTGCAGTGCGCGCCGCTTGTCAGTTCGCGATTGAAGAATTGGATCAGTCGTATGAGGGCGAGACGAATCCGGTAGCGATTCACGGGTTCAGATGCGTGTTCCGGAGATTCGGCACGCTTTTCACAACGGATCTGCTTTGAAAACTCCACACTCAGAATTCGCAGCGTATCAGGACTGAGAGACAGGATGATCTCATTGATTGCTGCGCACAGATCTCCATGAGGTGATGGAGATGATTTCGATGGATTTTTTTGTTGCGAACCGTTGTCGCACGTTGTAGCTTGTCTATCGATGGTGCTCAAAACAACCTCCAGTTTGATGCGTGATCAGACAGTAGCGGACGTCTATTTCTTCGTCAAACTTCTGTGGTTTTTTTTGGTCGGATCGCTGTATGGATAGCGTCGAGCAATTCGCCTCTGCCGGTTCCTGTTGTGGAAGAGTAGGCGATAGCTTGAACGTTTGGATATGTTGCACGAATGGATGCGAGCGCCTGTGAAATCTGTGTGCGTGAAAGTTTGTCACATTTTGTTAAGATGAGCACAAACGGAATGTGAGAGATCTCCAAGCTTTCAATCATTTCGCGATCTGCTTCTGTGGGTCCAAGACGACTATCTAGAATCACGATAGCAAGTCGAAGTTGGAGTGCGGTACTCAAATACCCGTGGATGAGATCCGCGAGTTTTTCTCGTTCTGATTTTGAAACAAGGGCGAATCCATATCCTGGTAAATCAACAAGGTGATATTTGCCCGCAGCATCAAATACATTGATCAACCGTGTTCTGCCCGGGGTCGCACTGACGCGAGCGAGATTTGCCGTTGCACTGATGGAATTAAGGAGGGAGGACTTGCCTGCATTGGAGCGACCTAAAAACGCCACCTGGGGAAGTTCAAGTTCTGCAACGGCTGCAGGATCAGCATAGCTGCGTAGAAAATGGGTGTTTGTAGACGATGGCTGGTCTTTCATAGTTCCGTCAAAGCCTAACATAGACGTCGCAGAATGGACAGAAAAGCTAGCCCTGCAGGCATAAAATGAAGTTATCCACAGAATTCTGCATGACACTAGATGTTGTGGTATACTCTCAGCGCAGACACAGGATATAGTGTTTGTACCTTACTCACGTCTCCTTTTTTTAGAACACGTATGTCAACAGAAGTGCTCATTCCGATGGTGATCAAGCGAAGCGGTGAACGCGTTGCGTATGACAAGTCCTGCATTCAACAGGCAATTCAAAAAGCATCCGAAGCAACGGGCGAATTCGGTCAATCAGAAGTACGGAAGATGACGGATACGATTGATCATTACGTTCAGCGTTCCAAGAAGGGTGGAGACATCACTGTCGAAGATATTCAAGATATCGTTGAGTTTGCGCTCATGACGTCTGGATATTATCGAACTGCGCGAGCCTATATCGTGTACCGCGAAAAGCGCGCACAAGCTCGAGCATCAAAGGGTGCGGCAATTGAGGTAGAGAAAACGATTTCGGAATATCTGAATCAATCAGACTGGCGCGTCCATGCAAATGCAAACCAAGGCTATTCACTTGGAGGCATGATTTTGAATACATCGGGAAAGTTGATTGCAAACTATTGGTTGAATTCCATTTATACAAAAGATATTCGCGAAGCGCACATTGAGGGTGATGTTCATATCCACGACTTGGACATGTTTTCCGGATATTGCGCAGGTTGGAGTTTGCGTCAGTTGTTAGAAGAAGGATTTAACGGTGTTCCGGGAAAAGTGGAATCAGCACCACCAAAGCATTTGGAAACGGTCGTTGCACAGATGGTGAATTTCCTCGGCACGTTACAAAACGAATGGGCTGGTGCGCAGGCATTTTCTTCATTCGACACCTACCTTGCCCCGTACATTAAGGTTGATGGATTATCAGAAGCCCAGGTCAAGCAATGTGTGCAACAGTTCGTCTTTAATCTCAACGTTCCATCACGATGGGGAACGCAAACACCATTCACGAACATCACGTTAGATTGGGTGTGCCCAGAAGACATGCGAGAAAAGCATCCAATCATCGCTGGCGTTGAACAACCGTTTACTTACGGTGAATGTCAGAAGGAAATGGATGTGATTAACAAGACCTTCATTGAGGTGATGTCATCCGGTGACGCAAAGGGTCGTATCTTCACGTTCCCAATTCCAACCTACAACATCACAAAGGATTTTGATTGGGAGAATGAAAATGCAAAAGCATTGTTTGAGATGACGGCAAAATACGGCATTCCATATTTCCAAAACTTCGTGAACTCTACGTTGAATCCGAGTGATGTGCGCAGTATGTGTTGCCGTCTCCAGCTCGATCTTCGCCAGCTCCGTGCTCGTGGTGGAGGGTTGTTCGGCTCAGCAGAAATGACCGGTTCAGTCGGTGTTGTTACGATCAATTTGGCGCGCATCGGATTCCTTGCAAAATCAAAAGAAGACTTCATGCAACGCCTCGGTCGTTTGATGACGATCTCAAAGGACTCATTGGAAATGAAGCGCAAGGTTGTTGAAGAGAATATTGAGCGTGGTTTGTTGCCATTTACCAAGCGCTATTTGCCAAGCTTGCATAACCATTTCTCGACCATCGGATTGAACGGGATGAATGAGGCTGCATTGAATTTCTTGCAAGAAGACATTTCAACGCCAGCCGGAAAAGCATTTGCAATCGAGGTACTTGAATTTATGCGAAAGAAGCTTGGTGATTTTCAAGAAGAAACCGGGCACTTCTATAACCTTGAGGCAACACCTGCAGAAGGAACAACGTATCGCTTCGCCAAAGAAGACCGTGTTCGATTCCCTGGAATTATCCAAGGTGGAACACCGGAAGCCCCATACTACACAAATTCCAGTCACTTGCCGGTGAGCTACACAGATGATCCATTATTTGCCTTGCAGCACCAAGATGAGCTTCAAACAAAGTACACAGGTGGAACCGTGTTGCATCTCTTCTTGGGTGAACGTGTGACGGACTGGACGACCTGCCGAAACTTTGTGAAACGCGTTGCAGAAAATAATAAGCTTCCATATTTCACGATCTCGCCAACATTTAGTGTTTGTCCGACGCACGGCTATATGGTCGGTGAAGTAAAGAGCTGCCCAACTTGTCAAAGTGATTGTGAGGTATGGTCACGCATTGTTGGATATTTCCGACCGGTGGATCAATGGAATAAAGGAAAGAAGAGTGAATACAAAGATCGAATGGAGTATCGTATTGAGGCATCAGGCACACGATCATACGAAGCGCCATGTGCGCCGTGTGAATCCGTGTTAGCTGAAGTTGCTGTTTAGTATGGTGATTGCTGGGTTTCAAAATTTGAGTCTCATTGATTATCCCGGCAAATGCTGTTCGATCGTTTTTACGCAGGGTTGTGTGTTTCGGTGTCCGTATTGCCACAACCCTGAATTGATTTCGACGCGTCCTACGACCACGATCTCAGAAGAGTCCGTCTTGAAGTATCTCGCGGAGAATAAGAAGATGTTAGACGGTGTGTGCATTACCGGCGGAGAGCCAACGATTCAAGTTGGCCTCCGTCGGTTTATTGAGCAGGTGAAAGAAATTGGTATGTCTGTGAAGCTTGATACCAACGGCGTACATCCGGATTTGGTTCAAGAGTTATTGGATGCAAAGCTGATTGATTATCTTGCCATGGATTTGAAGCATCGATGGGAAAAATATGAAACGGTCGCACGATCCGGAGGATCCAAAACCATAGAAAACTGCCAGCGTACATTCGGAATCATTCAAAATTCTGGTATTGATCATGAATTTCGCACAACCGTTTTTCCAGGGGGTCACACGGAAGAGGATTTTGTGGAAATGGTGTCATACCTCAAAGAAGGGGAGAAGTATTTTATCCAGGATACGCAATTTATTAAGACGCTAGAAAAGGAGTTGGTACAGACGAAGGTTTTTGATGTGAAAGAGCTTGTCGAAAAGCTCCGTCAGCAGTATCCGGGAATACACATTGATCTTCGGTAGTGCTTTAGACAATACGTTCGTTTAGGGTATAAGATATCGCAATATGATTGCATCACGAGTTATCCGTTTTGGATATCGAGCCATAGTAAAGCCGATTTTTTTTGCACAAGATCCAGAGGTTGTCCATGATCGAATGACGCATGCTGGCTCGCTATTGGGGCGGTATGGATTTCTACGCGCAATGACTCGTTTCTTTTTTCATTTTGCAGATCCAGCATTAGAGCAGGACGTGTGTAGAATTCATTTTGCTAATCCGATTGGTTTAGCTGCAGGGTTTGATAAGAATGCGCAGCTGACTGAAATTTTGCCATGCGTTGGATTTGGATTTGAAGAAGCTGGGTCTATTACGGGTGAGTATTGTGAGGGAAATCCAAAACCAAGATTGTGGCGTCTTCCGGAATCAAAAGGGTTAGTCGTTTATTACGGATTAAAAAATGATGGGAGTGAAGCAATCGCAAAACGTCTTCGTGGAAAAAGATTCGCGTTTCCTGTTGGTATTAGTGTTGCAAAAACAAATGATGCTTCAACCGTTGAAATGGAAAAGGGGATCGCGGATTACGAAAAAGCGTTTCGTGCATTTGTAGACATTGGGGATTATTTCACTATCAACATCAGCTGTCCGAATGCATATGGCGGTGAGCCATTTACAACGCCTGCATCGTTAGACGCGTTATTGCAGCGCATTGATCAGATTGAAACACAAAAGCCAATTTTTTTGAAAATGCCCGTTGATCTGACCGTTACTCAACTGGATGAGCTCGTCGCTGTTGCTGATCGCCATCGTGTGCACGGATTCGTCCTTTCTAACTTGACAAAAAAACGTGATCGCGAAGAAATCAAACAACATGAGATTCAAGGAATTGATAAAGGAGGGATTAGTGGCAAGCCAACAGCCGCGGCATCAAATGCCTTGATCGCGCACCTCTTCAAGGCAACGAACGGACGGTATATCATTGTTGGGTGTGGCGGCGTTTTTTCGGCTGAGGATGCATATGAAAAAATTCGCCAAGGCGCAACACTTATTCAACTGATCACTGGAATGATCTTTGAGGGTCCACAATTGATCGGAGAAATGAACCGTGGATTAGTTCGTCTCTTACAACGAGATGGATACAAGAATATCAAAGAGGCGATTGGAGCAGCACATCGTACCGTATAACATTTTTAACAGAACTATGGCCAAAAAATCTAGCACAAGCGCGTTAACAAAGGAGCAGATTCAGGCACAGGATGAACGATATGCAAAAGGGTATCAATACGACTACCTGATTATCGGAACTGGGAGCTCTGCGTTAACCGTTGGTGCATTGTTGGCTAAGGCTGGGTACAAAGTTTGTATGCTGGAAGCGCACGATATTCCTGGCGGATATTGTCAGTCGTTTCGAGCTGGTGACTATTATTTCTGCGCCCAGGTTCACTATATTTGGGGATGCGCGCCAGGTGGCCGAATCTATGAATTCTTAAAACATGTTGGATTGGAAAAGGACATCACCTTCGAGTTGTTCAGTAAGGATGGGTATGATCACATGGTGATGCCAGATGGAAAACGAGTGAAGATTCCATACGGATGGGACAAGCTGATTGAGAGCGTTACATCGGCATATCCAGATCAGAAAGAGCCAATGGAACGGTTTGTGGAGGTGATGAAAAAGCTCCGAACAGAATTTCAAACGTTCCCAGATCGCAAGCTCAAATGGAATGATTATCTTCGCGTGTTTCACTTCCCAGCGATTTTCAAATATCGAAAGGCAACACTTCAGGATCTGTTTGATGAATGTGGATTAAGCAAAGAAGCGCAAGCGGTTCTTGCGGCAAACGCCGGAGATTTCATGGTTCCACCGAATCGGTTGTCGTTATTTATGTACGTTGCATTATTTGGTGGGTATAACACCGGTTCATACTACCCGACCAAACATTTCAAATATTACATCGATCGTATTGCGAAATTCATCACAGATACTCCTGGTTGTCATATTTACTATCAAACAGAGGTCACGAAAATTAATACTGGCGGTGGAAAGGTGACACAGGTTTTGACTCGTGATGGAAAAACGTTTACAGCAAAAAACTTCATCTGCAACGGTGACCCCCAAAAGATGGCACGCGTCATCGGATGGGATAAATTTCCAGCAGCTGAACAGAAGAAACTCAAGTATGAATATGCGCCGGCTGGTGTTGTTATCTATCTTGGATTAAAGGGGATTGACCTGCGCGACTATGGATTTGGGGCAAACAATATTTGGCACCTTGAACAGTGGGACATGAATAAGATGTGGAAGGAGATGGGGGAGGTGAATTTTTCAAAACCATGGATTTTTATGTCCACGCCAACACTCCATACGAAAGAAGGCGGAACGACCCCAGGACCGGACTGCCAGATTTTGGAAATCGCTGCATATACCGAGTACAAGCCATTTAAGGAAGCGCAGGATCGCAGTTATGCAGAGTATCTTAAGTTAAAGTTGAAGATTGCAGATCGAATGATGCAAATTGTTGAACAGAAATATATTCCTGAACTACGGAAGCATATTGTCGTAAAAACAATCGGTACTTCTGTAACCAACGAGGACTTTGTTTTGACACCGTTCGGAAATGCATATGGATCAAATATGACGCCGGAACAGGTATCACTGAATCGATTAAAAGCACAAACCCCGTTTTCCAATTTTTACTGGTGCAATGCATCTAGCGGATGGGCTGGAATGTATGGAACGGTTTCAACAGGAATGAATCTATACATGGATTTAACCGGAGATCGATTTTTCGACAACCTGCATAGTCCAACAGACGAAGAATTTATTCAGAAATTGAAGTAATAACCTGTTTTGCGACTCGTTGACCGTTCCTGACCGCACCTTCGGTCCATGGGGCATTCAGATAGTCGCCACAAAAGAATACTCCACGTTCACCCTGTCCGTGATCCATGAAGGTTTTTACCTCCTTGAGAAATCCTGGATAAAATTTTGGCATGGCAGCTGGCCAACGTTGAAGGTCATGATTTTTAATCTGATCGACAGATGCGAACCACGGGCAAACTTCTTGGAGTGCTTCTTTGACTAGGTCGTATATTTCCGCGTCAGATCTTCCCATGAGTACTTTTGCATAATCTTCATGAAGCCAGGTTGAAAGAAGCGTTTCGTTTCCGCGAATGCATTCATCGCCTTTCATGGATTCGTTTACAAAGCCAGAAATCTTTTGATTCTCAACGTACGGAACCCAAACCACAGCAATATTTGGCAGGCGATGTCTAGGAACGCGAAAGGCAACGCTGATTGTGGAAGAGTATTTTGTAGCGTTCAAGATATTTCGTTGTGATTCCGTTGGATTTTGATAGAGCTCAAGACTTACATTGGCTGTGGTGCATAGAACAGCTGCATCAAAGCGTTCTGTTGCGTTGCATGTAACCGTAATGCCTTTGCTATCTGCATTGATTTGCTCAATGGGTTCACCGAGCCTCATCTGCAACCGTTTCGCGAATGCAAGGGGAAGCGCCTGCATCCCTCCTGCAGTTCGTCGTAAATCCCATTTATTCACGTTTGTTTTAATGGATTGCAAAATGCCGAGTAGAGCACCTATGCTAATTTCTTTTGCTCGGTGAAATTGATACGTTGAAGCAAAGGCATCCACATAATAATCTGCGGCCTGTCTTCCAACCCGTCTCTTCATATAGTCGTACGCATTCCCCGTGTCGTAT
>CAZNPI010000014.1:5226-11505 GCA_964575015.1 uncultured Gammaproteobacteria bacterium | reverse complement strand
GTTATCAGCACCGGTGACAATAGCCGAAAGATGCAGCGGATGCTCACGCAACGCTCGCAAAGCACAGTACGTGCCCGTGCCACCACCAAGACAAACGTAGCGCAACCGACGATTCGGCGGCGAAGGCTGAGTTATCATGGAGCTCTCCTCTCTACATTAAATAATGCTAACGCATTTTGATCTAAACGGATTTTAAGAAAAATGGCAATACCTTATATAAAAATAGACCCCGTCTTCAGCAGATGGGGTCGCAAGCATTTTTACTCCAGCCTATACCGGCGATACGTGAAGTCCAATGATGAGCCATCAGTATATAGATGACCCGACAAACCCAGACAGGCTTCAAGCACGCGAATGAATAAAATGGCATCCTCTGCTTGCCAAATGATTTTATCATCTCCATTAGAAAGATTAGAAAAATAAATCTTTCTTTTCAGCTCAGAACGATGAAACGACACCGTCTGATCTTGGACAGAAAACCACAATTCATCACCAGCCTTAAGCCGAATCGAAACTCTTCTATTACCCCTCCAGACAAACAGTCCTATGCTACCAGGATTATCCCTAGACATACGCACCTCCATGCGTCATGTATCATTTTTTTAAGAAAGAGTCAAGATGGCTGCTTTAGAAAAGTACCAGACGTGACGAAGAGCCGAGGCCACTTCGTCACGTCTGGTGCATAAGTCGATATCAACGAAATAGACTTCCAATAGGTGTCAACGCATCATCGCTTGCGATCCGTGCAATATCCTCATAGAATGTTGGATTCGGACATATGCGACCGGTATTCAAAACCATCGCGACATGATCCATCACTTCAACCACCTTCGCAATATAATAATGCGTAGGGGGTGTATCACGGTCACCATCGTCGGAAGGAACAGCAATCAACTGATTGGGATAGAGCATCCTTGCATCCATCCTCACCAAGATCGATTCACCCTTCAGAAACCTAGATTCACGCGCGATCATCGTTCTTGACCAACCAGAGAACCCATAAATCTGCTCGTGTGTTTGCCGCATCTCCCTCAAACGTTTGAGTTCTAGAGATTCTTCAGGCACACGACCTCGCCCGTAGTACGTTCCGCCATCATCATCGGTCTCACCTGACGTAGACATACAACCCTTCTTTCCCAAACCGCCCTTACACAAGGACGGAATTGCACAGTTTTTTTATCACTTTTCAGTTTATTTGTCAACGCTTCTACCGTGTCCCCGACATCATATCTTTTCAATTCCCTCCACCTTCCGAAATCCAATCCGATCCGGCGCTTCTTCGTGGGTGCCAAACATGGAACCGAGGACGACAGTTTCTTCGCCATATCGATCTCGGATAGCATCGACTGCCCGCGAGACGGACACCCTCCGATCTCCACGACGATCCCATGAACCAACTCCATCATCTAGTCGAGCTTGTGCGGTTGGCTCAGAAAGATCCGATAACGTGACGGCTAGAAAATTCACAGGCTGGTTCTCCCACACATCACGAAGTAGATCACATGCCGTCGACACTAGCGTCATCGAATCACTTACAGGCTCACCGAGATGAACGTAATCACTTCCACCGGATGCAATAGCCGGTTGCCAAAATGGTCCGCTTGGCTTCGTCTCCGGCCCCATCCGAAATCCCACCATCACCGAGACCGTGCCGGCTAACAAATCTAGTTTACGTAATCTTCGTCCCGCACGCTCTGTTAGCTTTGTGAGAACGGACACAACACGACCCTCTTTGTTCACTCGATCAGGCACACAATATGAATGACCAATAGATTTTGGAGCACCATCATTTGCCTGAACCCGTTCGAATTCAATCCCACGAACTTTATAAGAAAGAAACAGACCGTTAATCCCAAATGTGCGAATCAAATTCTCAACCGGATAATATTTCAACTCGAGTAATGAATGAATACCTAATCGCTCCAATCGACGACGAATCTTTCGGCCGATTCCGCAAACATCCTCTAAATCCAAGCGTCCGAGGACTTCATCAAGGTTGTGTTCATTGATAATCACCAGCCCATTTGGCTTCTCCATATCTGACGCGGTCTTTGCCAAAAATCGTGTTGGCGCAATGCCAATAGAACAGCGCAACCAATCTCCAATTTCATCTCGAATCTTCCGACGAACATTTGTGAGCGCCCATGCAGCCTCTGCCTCGTCACGATACCAACCGGTCAAATCTAGAAATGCTTCATCAATAGAATAATGTTCAACTCGATCTGTGATCTGATCAAACAACCCAAAAATACGCGACGTCACAGCTCGATATTTTGCCGGATCGTTTTGGACAAAGACTGCACCCGGAACAATCTTGCGTGCTTCATGCACCGTCATCCCAACCTTCATCCCCATTTTCTTCGCCTCAACAGATGCGGCAATCACACATCCAAACTCATGCGCATACGCACACACTCCAACCGCACGACCACGTAAAAACGGATTCGCCTGTTGTTCGACAGAGGCGAAATATGAGTTCATGTCGATGTGAGCAATAATAGGCATCATATCGACCTACATGCATACGGTAAAAAATTATAACGTTGCCATTTCCTCCAACCGCCATTTCATTGACTCAGACGAAAACGACAGACGGTAAGCATTTGAACCATCTGATACGGAAAAATACGTTAGCTTCTCACGGCCCTGACGCTCAGAATGCACCAAGCTGATTTTTTGAATTTGATAATACCGCGTCCCCCATTTAAATGTCATCGGCTCAACACGCTGATGACGAAACGCGACCAATACCTCAATAGGCTCTGCTACTTTTTCGTACATATCATTGAGGTTATGGTGATTTACATTCGATGAAAATTTCGGATAACCGCTCGCACCACTCCCTGAATCAACGGGTCATAGCAATAAATCGGTTTCATCGTTGAGTTGGCAGGCTGCAATCGAATACGATCTCGTTCACGATAGAATCGTTTTAACGTGGCATAGGCGTTATCGAGAAGCGCGACGACAACGTCACCGTTCTTCGGAGATGGATTCCGTTCAACGATCACATAGTCTCCATCAAATATCCCATCTTCAATCATTGAATCACCTTTCACCCGGAGGACATATGAGTTTGCGGAATCTGGTGCAAGCTCAACCGGCACGGCGAATGTTTCATGCTCTTCAATAGCCTCAATCGGCAAACCAGCAGTAATCAATCCCATCAACGGCAAGATCACACTCTTTCCCCACATGATCGCCTTATCCGTTGGTTCTAAATTTCGCATCCCTTCTCCCCCACCTCCGCGCAAATATCCACGCTCGCGCAACGCATGAATATGCACATGCACGGTCGAGGGTGATGCCAAATGCAAACCCGTCGCAATCTCACGAAACGATGGCGGATAACCTCGCTCATGGATAAACGCAACAATGAAGTCGAGCACTTCTTTTTGTTTTGGCGTAAGAGGAAGGGGCATACAAAGAAATAAATAAGGGTATAGAACAAAAATAGAACACGGGAATGTGCTTGTCAAATTCCATCTGTTGACACCTCTTTCAAAAACTGGCAGCGGTATAAGAGAGGTCGAAAATTTATTCTTTTTTTCTTTCCCTATGTACGAACCCATGAAATCCATGTGGGTAGGTTTAAATGTGCTCGTTTTGTGCGCTATGTTGTTTCGTCTTATTCCGATACCGAATGCATCTGCTGCATCACCGATTCTGATTGGTGAAGTTGCATGGGCAGGATCTTCTCTTTCAACATCAGATGAGTGGATTGAGCTCTGGAATGTAGGTGATGCAACGACATCGCTTGCAGGTTGGTCATTGCACGGAGCTGGTGAGAGCGGAAAGGTCATCCCCTTTTCTGGTGATGCAGTGATTCCGCCATATGGCACGCTTCTTATTTCAAATTATGCTGCGTCAGATACAAAAAGCGTTCTCGATATTTCGCCGAATGTTGTCACGAGCACCATCTCGCTTTCAAACTCTGCGTTACAATTCACGCTCGTCGATTCTTTTGGCTCTGTGATCGATACTGCGGGTGATAGTAAAACTCCACCAGCCGGTGCAAGCCTTCCGACAAAGATGACGATGATTCGGGTACTAACACCGAATGACATTGCCCCAGTCGGATGGATAAGTGCGACCACATCAGCTGGATTTAAGGTGGGCACATCAGATCTCGGAACTCCAGGATTTTGTGACGGCTGTGAAGAACCTCCAGCGATCGTTGAAGCGGATGAAGTAGGGCTTAATGAGGAACAAACAACGACGAGCTCAACAGATCCGGTCATAGATTCTGCAACGACGACTGAAGATATCGTTGACGCAGTCGCTGATTCAACGGAAGAAAACAACCCGATAACACTGGACAATTCGACAACAACGGAAATTATCGTAATGAGTACATCTACGGACAGTGATACATCACCAACTGAACTGATCGTGGAGACAGCAACATTAACGAGCCCGGATCTAGAAGACGAAACAGACGAGATAACCACGAGGGTTACCCCCACCGAGAGCACGATGACGATCACTGCAACCGTACCACCGAAACCAGCCTACGGGATGCTGCGACTAAATGAGATCGCGCCTTACCCAGCATCAGACAAAGAGTGGGTTGAGATTACGAGCTTGGATAAAAGCCAAACAATCTCACTTAAAAACTGCGTGCTTCATGATGCGAGTGGAAAAATTCTGACCATCTCAGATATCACCATAGATCCTGCAACGTCTCCATTCGCTGTTATTCAACTTGCGACCTCTAAACTGAACAATTCGGGCGACAGCGTTGCGCTCTATGATCCTGAAGGACGATTACTTGATGCGATGACATACGGAGCAGTAAAGAAAGGAGAGACTTGGATCCGTAAATCTGGCGGTGATGGCTCATGGAGCAAGACTCAGACACCAACACCTGGAACAGAGAATGCGAGCTTCATGGCGATATCAACGAATACGACGACCTCTACACAAACAGTTGCAGATATCGCGACAGCTACAGGAGAAATGGAGCGAAGCGATGTCTCCAACCCTACGCGATCGACGACACCTACTCATGTATCCCCTCCTTCATATGCAACATCCACCAAAAATCCCAAATTCAGTCTATCGACTGCTTCGGAGATATCACCTCCACCTACAACAAAAACGACGAAGAAGACAACGGCTCCTCCAAAACCAAAAACAGCTACAAGTCCGAAGAAAAAATCAACAACTCCACCAGCACCATTACCCATCACTTTCGATATGATCGACCAAGAACAATCATCTGCCATTCGTGTTCGTCTGCAAGGCTTTGTTGGGACGCCGCCAGGACTATTATCCAAACACGCATTCGTCCTCCAATCTCCTGACGGACGAGGTCTCCTGATTCAACTACCGACAACAGCAAAACTTCCGGAACAAGGGATCTCGGTCATCGTTACTGGCAGCCTTCATTTCGATAATCGCAATACACCCTATCTCCAACTTGGCGCAAAGGATCAATGGACAAAAGCAACGGGAACAAACGCAACAGATATTCCTACATTCAGACCGGTCGATGTGACCGCACCCGGATCAGAGGACGCATGGAGCCTCATGCATGTAACTGGGACAGTCCAGGGAATCCATGGATCAGTCGTTCATCTTGATTTAGGAGATGCAGAGCTCGACATTCTTTTTAAGCCACTGATCGGATATCGCGTAAAACGATTAACGATCGGTGACGAAGTAACAATCTCCGGCGTGCTAGATATCACTACTGATCCGCCAAAACTAATTCCACGTGCGAATACGGAAATCGCGATCATCGGACATAAGGCCGCAACAATAGTCCAGAGCGCAACGCAGAAAAATCCATTATCAGATTACGCGCCCATTGGTGCTGCTGCCGGTGCCATTGCGACAACTGAGGGAGTAAAACAATGGCACCGAAGACGGAAACAACGACAACTCGAACGAAAACTCACCATGCTCCAAAGCTCGTCCATGTAATGACGCGCATTGCCCCTCAACCACACGCTTGCTACTGTCGCCCCATCCCCATGCTTCATCTTCTCAAAACACATTTCGGCTATACCAAATTTCGCCCGCATCAGGAGGAAATTATTAAACATGTGTTAGCAGGAAATGACGCACTCGTCCTTCTCTCAACCGGTAGCGGTAAATCACTCTGCTTCCAGTTACCTGCATTGATGATGGGTGGAATCACAATCGTCGTCTCCCCTCTGATTGCATTAATGAAGGACCAGGTGGACACATTGAAGGCAAACGGTATCCGGGCAAACTATTTAAACAGCACACAGAAACAACCAGAGATTGAGGCGGTCCAACGCGATGCGGCAA
>CAZNPI010000014.1:0-5216 GCA_964575015.1 uncultured Gammaproteobacteria bacterium | reverse complement strand
CGCACCAGAACGTATTGCGATTCCAGAATTCCGTGCGTGGCTCAAACAACTCCCCGTCAAACTTATCGCGATTGATGAAGCGCACTGTATTTCTGAATGGGGCCATGATTTTCGTCCAGACTATCGCAATCTCGCCAGCTTTCGCCATGACTTTCCGGGCACGCGAACGATTGCCCTTACCGCAACAGCCACGGAACGCGTTCGTGACGATATTTTGCGACAACTTGATCTTACAAAAGCGAACGTTTTCGTCTCAAGCTTCAATCGTTCAAACCTACGCTATCATGCCTGGCCCAAACAACAGACATTCGAGACCTTGCTCGCGGTTCTGAAAAAGCATCCAGGTGAATCAACGATCATCTATTGCTTCTCGCGAAAAGATACGGAAAAATTAGCACAGGACCTTCGCTCAAAACGGATTTCGGCATTGGCATATCACGCTGGTCTCGATGTAGTGACACGACATGCGGCACAAGAGCAGTTTCAACGAGATGAGGTTCAAGTGATTGTGGCAACAATCGCATTTGGAATGGGTATTGATAAGCCAAATGTCCGATTGATCATCCACCACGATCTCCCTAAATCCATCGAAGGCTATTACCAAGAAACGGGACGCGCCGGACGCGATGGATTACCAAGCGATTGCATTCTGTTTTATTCATTCGGCGATACACGCAAACAAGAATATTTCATTAACCAAATTGAAGATGAAGCCGAACAACGACAAGCACGAGAAAAGCTTCGTCGCATGGCAGAATACGCGGAACAGACAGGGTGCCGACGTAAATATCTCCTAAATTATTTTGGGGAAACATGGGAAGAACCAACCTGCGGATCCTGCGATCGATGTCTGGCGGAAAAACTTGTGGAAGTTGACACCACAGAGATCTCACGCAAGATTCTAAACGCCGTGCTGCGGACCGGTGAACGATTCGGCGCTCAATATGTCGTGGACGTTCTTCGAGGATCTCACAAACAAACGATCCAAGAACGCGGACATGACAGTCTGCCGATTTTTGGACAGGCAAAAGACAAGTCCATTGATGAACTGCGCCACGCCATCCATTGTCTTCTTTCAAAAAAACTTCTCATCAAAAATGAGGGCGAATATCCAACAATCGCGGTTGGAAAACTTGGGCATATTGCACTTGAGCAACACACCCCCATCCTTTTGCCAGCTTTTGTGACTCTTGGAGCCTCAAAACAAGCTACACCAAAAGGTGAAGCAGATTATGATGAGAATCTGTTTGATCTTCTTCGTAAACTTCGCAAACAGATCGCCGACGATCTAGGCGTCCCCTCTTTCGTTATCTTTGGGGATGCGACGCTTCGGGAAATGACGCGTGTCTACCCGCAATCGCTTGAAACATTTGGACACATTTCCGGCGTTGGAACAGAGAAACTCAAACGCTACGGACAACGGTTTACCCAAGCGATTCGCGATTACGCTGAGGAACGAAATATCCAAGAACGACCGCCCGTAATCATGCCGTCAAAAGCACCGTCCCGAACGCCAATCACCCGGCGGGTTGAACGTGTAGGCTCAACCTATCAAGAAACGCATGATCTATTGAAACAAAAACTATCCGTCGAGGAAATCGCGTCGCGACGTGGATTGGCGCCTGGAACAATTATTGCGCATATTGAAAAGCTGCTAACAACAAAAGCATCACCCAACATTGACCATCTTACGGTTCCAGAACCACGCTTTTCACATATCATTTCAGCTTTACAAAAATTCGGCTTTTCCATTGGAGCAGTAAAACAACACCTGGGTGACGAGTACTCGTATGAGGAAATTCGACTTGCAAAACTCCTACGAAATAAGAGCTCGACCGAACGATAAGAGTCTTGACAAAATGGGAAAAAACTGGTAGATATCGATAGACGTGACGTTCTTCTTCAAGCGAGGTTGAACCATGATCATCGATATCTTGAGCAAATTCGGCGACATCCTGGCCCTGAACAAGCCAGCAGGACTCATCGTTCAGTGTGATCAGAACCTACCGGACGGGTACACTCTACCCATCCTCGACCAGATGGTGCAGCAACGCTTTCCGGATGGCGGAAATATCGGTCATCGGATCGACCGTGTCACCTCTGGAGTACTGCTCGTCGGAACAACTGGTCGTGCGGTCACCTACCTTCGTAGGAGATGGCACACGGTCACGAAAAAGAAGCGCTATCTCGCGATGATGCGAGATCCACAATGGGACACAACGTCCGTGAGTGAGCCGATCGACAATCAGCCGGCCTCTACCTCGTTCACTGTCCTCGAACGAAGCGGCCCTCTGGCGCTCGTTCAATGCGAACTCATCGTGGCTGGACGAACGCACCAAATTCGGAAACACGCGGTTCACATCCATTGCCCAGTTGTTGGAGATCGTAAGTACGGCAACGATCCACGCGTCGGACGGAAAGGGCAATTCCTTCACGCGTGGAAGATCAGTCTCAACCTTCCGGATGACTCGTACGAGCCGACCGATGAGTGGGTCACGATCCAGGCACCAATCGCTCCGGACTTCCGACAGTTCCATGGATTCAACTGGACAAATTGGAATACTGATGCGAGTTCCAGAACGGGAACATGGATCGTCCCGAACAACTGACATCGGATTCCATAGATACGCATCATATCCCCTACCGATTCCCCTGCAGCAGTACACACTGCCACTCGGGAATCTTTTATTTTGTAAAAAAAACGAAAAGACCCAAAAACAAAACACTCCGATTTCTCGGAATGTTTTGTTTGGAGCGGGTAAGGGGAGTCGAACCCCTATTTCGTCCTTGGCAAGGACGCATAATAGCCGCTATACGATACCCGCATGTGCCGAACCTATTTGCTCGAAGAGACTACCAGATTCTGTTTTCTCGCGCAAGTCCCTTCTATCACCGTGATACCATATCCATATGACCAACACCGAGTCGCTCTCTCACATCCTCACGGAGTTCTCCTATCGAGATGCAATGCTCGATATCCCCTTCAAACCTCGCGCCTATGAGCTCGCAGCTGAATCCGTTGATGCGCTGAAAGATGACGTGGAAGAAACTTGGAAAAAAGGAGGCGTAAAAGCACTCAAAGAACTACCAGGAATTGGGCAACATATTGCAGAAAAAATTGATGAGTATTTTCGAACTGGAGCGATCTTAGAATACACACAGATGAAACAAACGTTCCCGGTTGATATTTGGGAACTGTCACGCGTTGAAGGATTGGGACCAAAACATATCCAGGACCTCTATACCTATCTCAAAATCAAAAACGTGAATGACCTGAAACATGCACTTGCGCAACATCGAATTCAAACGATCCCTCGTTGGGGAAAGAAAAGCGAAGAAAAACTTGCCAAAGGACTTGGGCTCATGGAATCTGCATCTGCACGAAAACTCCTTGGAGCCGTACTCCCGATCGCTGAAGAGATGGTCACTGACCTCCTGCGTGTTGAAGGCGTAAAACGCTGCGTCTACGCCGGCTCACTTCGTCGAATGCAAGAGACGATTGGCGACATTGATCTCATTGCAACGAGCGATAATCCGGAAAAAGTGATGAACGCATTCACCTCACTCCCCCATGTTGAAACGATTCATGAAAAAGGAAAAACACGATCATCTGTCCGACTAGATATTGGCATTGATGCAGACCTCCGTGTGGTTCCAGACAATGTCTTTGGCGCAACACTACAATATTTCACGGGAGACAAACGGCACAATGTATTCCTTCGCGAACACGCACTGTCCAAAGGGTTTATCTTAAATGAATACGGTCTCTTCCGGCGCCACCATCCAGGCAAGGAGCCGATTGCTCGCGCAACAGAAGAAGAAATATACAAAAAACTTGGAATGGATACACCCCCACCAGAGCTTCGTGTTGGCGGTGATGAAATTGAAGCCGCGCTACATCACCGTCTTCCGGACCTGATTCCCTACGGCTCTGTGAAAGGCGACATGCAGGTTCAAACAAACTGGTCAGATGGCAACGCATCCATCGAAGAAATGGTCGAAGCGGCTCGCTCCTATGGATTGTCATACATCGCAATCACGGATCACACACAAGCGTTGGCATTTATCGGTGGATTGAATGAAAAACGTCTAGCAGAACAGGGAAAAAAGATTGATCACCTCAATAAAACACTTCGAGGGTTTACCATTTTCAAAGGAACAGAATGCGACATTCTGAAAGACGGATCACTCGATCTGACCGATGATGCCCTCGCAACACTAGACTGGGTTGGCATTTCGATTCATTCCAGTTTTGTCCTTCCTCGTGGGGAGCAAACAAAACGCATTCTCAAAGCCATCTCCCATCCATCTGTCACCTGCTTCTTTCATCCAACGGCGCGTGCCATTGGAAAACGTGAACCCATTGAATTTGATTTTGACGAGATTCTGGCAGCTGCAAAGAAATATCATGTTGCGCTTGAAATCAACGGTTCACCACGACGGTCAGACCTCCGAGATGCTCATGTACGAGCCGCAATTAAAGCTGGCGTCACGCTCGTTATCGACAGTGATGCGCACTCGCCAGAACAATTTTCAGATCTCAGACTTGCCGAAGGCATTGCACGAAGAGGATGGGCAACCAAAGCGAATATTTTGAATACTAGGACGGCAGCACAAATGAAAGCCTATATTAAAAAGAAACACGCCTGAGCAAGAAAGCCAGGCGCAGAAGAGAACTATCCATTTTTTCTCCACACCGGCAACCCGTCGCCCAATCGACGTACGAGACGTTGCCAATCCGCGGAAATAATCGTTGAGTACAAAGCCGTATGCGAACGGGATTCCTCGAAGGAGGGGCGAAGAAGATAGAAGTACGAAACCCCCTTCATCTCAGTCATCACACCAACCCGAGAATCCACATAGTGCGTAACACCGAGTTCGGAGCAGCACTCTGCGACCTCTGAATCATTCGCATTGTGAAAAACATCAAGGAGCGACAGGCTGGACTGTTCTGTGAAAGCATTTTTCTGAAGCCATCGGCCCACTGCGGCCTCGACCTCCACAGAGCCCTGGGACATGATGTAGACTCGTTCGAAGGTCTTACGTCTCAACTGAGCCAGAGCAGCGAATGTGCCCTCCATCACCGGCCGATCCAGATACGAATGCGCCAATAGACCCAACGAGCTATCCGGACAAACAATCGGACCCCACAACGCAACCGCAAGCCTTGATGTATTCTTCATACACTCCCTTTTTCGATGAAGGTGTCGAGTTGT
>CAZNPI010000013.1:4260-11773 GCA_964575015.1 uncultured Gammaproteobacteria bacterium | reverse complement strand
ATTTGAAAATGGTGATGGTTGATCCGAAGCGTGTTGAATTACAGGTATACAATGGTGTCCCTCATTTGGTAACGCCGGTGATCACTGAGGTTGAAAAAACGGTAAACTCATTGAAGTGGGCGTTACGGGAAATGGACCATCGTTTTGATGTGTTATCGAAGTTTGGGGCACGAGATATTGGAACGTATAATGAGCGCGCAGAAGAGAAGCTCCCATACATTGTCATTATCATTGATGAGTTGGCTGATTTGATGGTTACAGCGATGCAAGAAGTGGAAGGTCCAATTGTCCGCCTTGCTCAAATGTCACGTGCTGTTGGTATTCATCTCGTGCTTGCAACACAGCGACCTTCCGTTGACGTGTTGACCGGTTTAATTAAGGCGAATATCCCAGCGCGTATTGCATTTGCTGTTGCATCTTCAATGGATTCACGAACAATTTTGGATCAAACCGGTGCAGAAAAGTTGCTTGGACGTGGAGATATGTTGATGCAAACATCTGACATGTCGAGCGCGAAGCGTATTCAGGGTGCATTTGTGTCTGATGAAGAAATTAGTCGTGTTGTTGAGTATCTGAAGTCAAAATACGAACCTGCTGAATATGATCCTTCGGTTGTTGAGCGTCCAACGGGCGGTGCAGGATCTCGATTTTCGAACGGAATGGCTACTGATGAGGATTCAGATCCATTATTACCTGAAGCAAAAGAAGAAATTATTCGTGCAGGAAAAGCATCCGCTTCATTGTTGCAGCGTCGTTTGAAGGTTGGGTATGCACGAGCTGCTCGATTATTGGATCTCTTGGAGCAAGAAGGGTTTATCGGTCCTGGAGATGGTGCAAAACCACGCGAGATTTTGAAGGTTGAGTTTACGAAAGGAATGGATCAGATTGCTGCGGCTCCATCCATGCAACAAAACGCTATCTTGGATCAGGTGAATGAGGAGATCCCTGATATCGAAGAGGAGGAAGAGGAAGATGGAGAATAGATGATATGCCGTTTTTACATCGACGCGTACAAGCGGTCCTCGGTCGGTTTGGGGAGGCGATGCGCGAGCTTCGATTTCAACGAGGATATTCTCAAGAATCATTAAGTCATGTTTCTGGCATTCATGTAAGCGTTATTCGGGCTCTTGAAGAGGAGCGTTTGAAAGACTTAATTGATCCAGAATATGCTGAGCGGCACGTCCGTGCACTCGTTACCTTGCTTGATGGTCAGCTTCCGTATTTTCTCGAAAAATATCAAACCTGTTTGCATGAGATAGGATTAGGAGTGGCAGAAAAGACGGTGTTACCGCCACGTGTACGATGGCGTGATCTATTTGTAGTCTCTCGCGTGACAGCATATGCGGGTTTTTTTCTATTATTGAGTGCTATTGCGGGATACGTGTGTTGGCAGATTTTTCTTATTTCCTCCAGTCCGGTATTGATTGTGTCCCAGCCGCAAGACGGTGTGCAGGTGGCTGTTCCAAGTGTTGAGGTTATTGGTTCGACGGATTCTTCAGCATTGTTAGAAATTAACGGAACGCAAACAGTTATTGATCAAGCGGGTGGATTTCATTCCGTGATTGATGTCCCATCAGGGATTTCGACGATTCGGGTTACATCTCGACGAAGATATGGGGCAACGAGTGTTATTGAGAGGCACGTCGTGTATGAGCGAAAAGCTTTTGAACAAAAACAGGTTCCAATACGAACGGTGGTAACGACAACGGCAAGTGTGCTTCCGTGAAGTAATAAAAAACTCCTCAATCAGGAGCTGCGAACCGGTGCCACGTTAAAGGAAGACTTTTGACCCGTGGGAGGAGAGAGTTCTTCGGTATCCCGAAGAGGTCCACAGAACAATGATCTAGAGAACGTGCTCCGTTTCGCAGTTCGCGAATGAAGAATCTTCGTTCGTATCTTATGAAGCGCACGCAACACTGTCAATCGTTATTCGTCTAACTGAGGTGTCACATGATTGTATGTCACAACTAGGGTAGACGCTCCAGTTTGTTGCTGGAGGGAAGTTGGAAGGAGAGGGTCGGGCGTCTGTACTCGAAGCCATCACGAATGGATGAGCTCGAGAGTTGGGGTACGATGAACGCCTGGGTCCTCTACGAAGGTGTAGCAGTTGCGAAGGAGACTTATCTCGCAGCACCGTAAGTCGAACGGGTCGCTTCCTCGATGATGCGCGATAGTAAGGTACATCTCGCGGAGAATATCGAATGGATCTCGTCCGTTTCGCAGAAAACGAGTGAAGCGATGAACGCTGTCGCCGTTCAGAGGTTCCCATCCTGCAGCGAAGTAGGGTTCCATCTGTTCGCTGATTCGTTCGCAGCTACAGTTTGGCGCTGGTACGAGGGTGAAAAGGCTTGCGTTCCGTTTATTCGGATTTGTACGGCGGAGGATGACGACGACAATGTCGTTGTCCGGACAAAGGGGCTCATTTTGCTTCGGAAGACGCAGGCATGGCCAGCCTTGTTGAAGCGTATCAGCTGACAGGAGTCGAAGGATCGGTCTGATCGGACGAAGTGTGTTCATTGCAACACCTCCTTCTTCATTCAGTATCGCATTTTTTATCCTTGGTCAAGGGCTGATATAAAACATCCCCGAATGCAGAACCTGCATTTCGGGGAGGGTTGAAGTAAAGAAAGACGTTGGGCTGTCTCACGTGTTGCTACAGATCGCGGCATGCACGGGCATGAGGTATGCGCACGCCTGAAGGTATCGGTAGTAGATCAGGTTGAAGAGCTCGATGTCGAAGAGAATGATGAGGCCACGACCGTCGCGACCAAAGGCGGAAAGTCCTGGGTGACTCCAATGCGATTCGTCTTGGAGCGGTGGTCGATTCAGTCCGTAGGTTGCGGATGGGTGTCGCCAGCTCAGAAGATGTGTTGTTTCACCATCTTGCCAGAGGCGCCCAACTCCGTACGGTGATTCGTCCGGAAGTTGCTTGAGCGGCAATGTGCAGTGGCCACTTTTCGCTTGTGGCGAAATCTTGCCCGCACGACAGAAATCGTTGATGCTCGTGCAGTAGACGTAGTGTCGTTCGTACACGTTGCCGTTCGCATCGGTCTTGCCGTCATTCGGCGCCTCGGGATCGAGGTACAGGAGATCCATCCGATCTGCTTCCAGCATCGCGATGAGTTCCGGATCGCCGTGGTGCTCTCGCAGGATCTGTGCCGCTATGGTCGGGTGAATGATCTCTTGAGGTGCGGCGCGGAACAGCACTTGTGCGTAGTGATCATACACGTTCTTTTTTGGCGCAGGCATTCCACAATTCTTGAACGTGGAAAGCAGGATCTTCTTCATGCGCCGTTGTTCGTCGAAGTATGGGCCTTCGACTTTGAGACGAACGTAGTCCGTTGTCTCTAGCGGGCTCGGTGTCCGCGGGCAGATGGAGAGGAGTGCTCCTGGTCGTGCTGCAATCTTCTTGATCAGACCTTCCGAGATTCGATAGGGGCGCTCTCGTTTCATAGGCCTCCTCTGGCCGGTCTACATCAGCATCGTCGAAGACGGTGTCTTCAAGATGTTGTATAGGCCGTACGGTGCAACGATGAATAGGAAGAAGATGCCGGGCAGCCCGATCGTGTCGTTCAGCTGAAACTCTTTGATGAGCCAGAGAACGATGCTGGACCAGATGATGAGAAGGACGATGTACAGCGTGACGGTCTTGGTGTCCATGGACCTCCGCAGTTTTTCTTTTGCCGTTTTCCCAATGGGACTGGAGACGGTGCTCGTCGTTCAGGCATTTGCCGTACACGAGCGTTGCAGACGGTTATGGCCGCTGAGTGCCCAGCAAAACCGGGGGTCATCAGCCAACTTCGTCTATACAGCGATCTCCATTCCTATTGGGAAAAGGACTACTGAACCTATCAATTTTCTGGGGTTTTGTCAAGGAGGCGAAGGGGATTGTCCAGATACAAAAACCGCCCCGGTTGATGCGGAGACGATTTTTTGACGGTACCGAGATCACGATGATTTCATGAGCTTGGTACTGCGCTGGAGATCTAAGAGAGATCTGCCAGCTGAGAAGATTCTTCTTTCTGCACCGGTCGTGGTGCGGTTGAGGGTTTGAGCCCAGTCGACTAGGCGCCGTTCTCCCAGAGGTTCTGGAGCATCTCGCGGAGCTGCGGGTGCCGGTCGCGGTGCTTGCGCCGGGGCTTCTGGCCGAGCACGTTCTTCGAAGAGATCTTGATCCTGGTGTCCCGGACCAGGTAGAAGTGGTACTTGCCGTCCCACTTCATGCTGTCGACGTCCTTCCAGTCCTGGATCGGCTCCATGCCCATCCGGACGAGCACGGGGTTGATGGCCTTCGTGATCGAGTAGGTTCCCCGGGAGTCCTTGCGACGGCTCCAGGAGTTCTTCTGCGACCTCAGCCGGCTGTTGTTCCGGGGCTGCAGGAGGTTGTGCTGGATCTCGTCCCCGTCGGCCTGGGTGCGCTCGTACGCGTCGTCCCACGAGTCCTCGTTGGCGGCCTCCTTCGAGGCGGAGCCGACGAGCCTGAGCAGGACCCGGCGCCTGGGCACCTTCCCGTTGACCGTGAAGAAGACGGTCGTCATGAGGGACGTCTGGGGGTTCGGGTTCACGTGAACCGTGCCTTCCGCGGTCATGCGACAGGTAGTCTGCATGAGCAGCCTCCTTCTTGGTTTTTGGTTTCTGTCTCGTTCTGAGAGCGCGATGCTTTCATCGTACGCTCAGGACGGTGCTCGAGATGTCGGTCTCGAGCGTTGTTAGAGAGTGTCCCTTCCGACAAAGGGCTCCGGTTTATCTGAGCATGTACCTGCCTTTCTTTGGTTATCCGTTGACAGTTTCGCGTTTTGTGACGCGCGCCGCTCTAGCCCGTGAGCTTGCGGCTTGCCTCGAACCTGGCGCCGTCGACCACCATGTGGCGGAGGAACTCGGCCTCCGTGACCCGCACGACGATGCCGTCGTTCGGGATCACCTTCGTAGAGTGCGCCGAGGCCTTCATGCCGCTCGGGCGCGCAGCCTTGATGGCGCCGGTCTTCGTGCCCGTGCGGTAGATCGCGATCTTCTTCGACATGGGTTCTTCCTTCCGACAGGATTGGCTTACCCGTCAATGAAATTCTCTCGAACAATGTAGAGGGGACCGTTTCGAAGTACATCGAGGCGATCCAGGGTACATACAGTCATCGAGAGCCAGTCGAAACCGGGTCTGATGAGTTCTGCGGCCCAATCTCATCCGATATCCCTGTTGGGATCGAATGAGGGTCTCTCCTCCACGTTGCTCGAGAGAATGGTGAAAGGTGCGTTTACCGTTCTGAGATCACGAATTCCTTCGTGAGCTCGGAATGGGCGCCAACAGCATCGGGATCTGTCGGCGCGAGGAGGCGGGGTTAGCCCAGCGCATCGCGTTTGTCCGAGTACCGGTTGGACAGTGACGCCTCGCGCTCCCGTATGGGGCTCAGGTTACGTTCTTCTTCATCTTCTTTGCCGTTGTGGTTGCCAGCCGGTTCGTCGCATCACGGCGTGTGAGCGAGGGTCGGCGTGGCGGGGTTGAGGTTTTGGAGACGAGGCGTGGCGCTCGCGTTAGGCCTAGCGTCTCGATCTCCGCCCGAGGGAGCCGTTAGGCTCGCTAGAACAGCGCGTATCGTCGCATGAGTCCTCCTTTCCTTTTTGTCGAGTCAGTGACCCCCTGGTTCGCCGTCCCGCGCTGGGAGGGTGTGTCAGGCGTGGTCTACGTACTGGTTTGGGTCAGCTGCGCTTTTCGTGTTGCGCTGCTTCCCGACCACCAAGCTTTTGCCCTCCGCTCTCAACGGAGAGCTTGCCTTAGAGTCGCACGACAGACTCCTGTCTCATGAGGTGTTGCGGGACCCATTGCCCTCTCGGTCCTCATGGCTGATAGGTTGTCGCTCGGCCGAGTCCGAGCTAGGGTCGAACCTAGAACGGTGTGTACCGGCGTGTCAGCGCTTTCCTCCTTCCTATTTTCTCGCTGTTGGACTTCCAACGACGGGGTGGACGATCTCCGAGGTGCGCAGGCCATGTGCTGGCGCGCCTTTGTTGGAAACCGGCGTTTTCCCCGACGCATGCAGAGGGGACAGTATGAGCAAGCTCTCGTGTCCATGGCTACGTACGGATCGTGCGCATCCAGTCGAAACCGGATGAATGCATGATTTCCGCAGCCGACCTGCTCGGGGTCCGTGTTCGGGCCGAGCAAGGGTTCCTCCTCCACGTGTGTCGGGAAAAGCGAAATAGGCGATGTTTACATGCCTCAGTTGATTTGGTCTTGGTTTGAGCCTTAATCTAGCGCTTTTTGCTAGAATTGGCCTGAATCACGACGTTCATCAATCGAGACTTTTGGCTAATTTGTAAGGTATTTTGTTCGTCAGGCACGATTGTGCATTTCAGAACGAATCAATATAGCACAGAACAGTGATTTTGTCAAGGGTATGGTTTACAGGCCGTGAACTTCGGTTAGGTATGCTATCCGTTTGACGTCCTCGTCGTCATGTGTCATAATCGGGCCACAACACGCGGTTTGACAGATGAGAGTATCCCTGCAGAACCCTCACTTGTCCGGCCGTGACCATTTTCCCCCTCAATGGTTACGCTGCACACATAAAGAAGAGAACGCCCCTCAGGCTTTTCAGCCGAGGGTTTTTCGTGTCTGTATTCTTTAGCTGATTGCGGTGTTGATTTAATCCAAACCACACACGTTCTCCTCTCCAGCGCCTCATCTCCGGTCTGCGTGGGAAGAATATTGTGTAAAATCACTAGACCCCATGTCGCAAATGGTGTTCAAACGACAGGCTCCGAAGCAGCTTGATCGTCAGTATTTTTCCGCCTCTCGCGATGCAATGGCATTGCCGGATCTGATCGAGATCCAACGTAAGAGTTACCGCTGGTTTTTAGAAACAGGTATCCGAGATCTTTTGAAGGAGATTTCTCCAATCAAAGATTTTATCGGTCGCGACCTCGAGTTGTCGTTTGTTGATTATATTATCGATGAACCAAAGTTTGATGAAAAAACGTCGCGTGCAAAAAATATTACCTTCGATGCGCCATTGCGCGTGAAGACTCGCTTGGTCAACAAGCGAACGGGGGAGACAAAAGAACAGGAAGTCTATCTTGGCGATTTGCCGGTGATGACGGATCGCGGAACGTTCGTGGTGAACGGGATTGAGCGTGTCATCGTGTCGCAGCTCGTGCGTTCTGCAGGTGCCTTTTTTACGGCCGAGGCAGCACGATCTCGCCGATACTACGGTGCAAAGGTGATCCCAAATCGTGGGGCATGGTTGGAATTTGAAACAGACTCCAACAACGTGATCTGGGTGAAGATCGATCGAAAGCGCAAGGTGGCGGCGACGTCATTGTTGCGTGCATTTGGATATTCTGAAGACGATGAGATCCGTTCCTTATTTACGGACGTGGATATTCATCCGTTGAATCACTACATCGAAGCAACACTTGGAAAAGATATTGCAAAGAATGAAGATGATGGGTTGATTGAAGTGTACAAGCGTATTCGCCCAGGAGATTTGGCAACAGCGGATAACGCGAAGTCACTTATTCACGC
>CAZNPI010000013.1:0-4250 GCA_964575015.1 uncultured Gammaproteobacteria bacterium | reverse complement strand
CTATGACCTCGGTCCAGTTGGTCGCTATAAGTTTAGCCAACGTTTTGGATTGAATTCAAACGAAGACGAAATCACGAAAGAAGAGAATCGCATTTTGCGAAAGGAAGACTTGGTGATGATTTTGAAAGAGATCATTAACTTGAACAACAATCAGGAAGAACCGGATGACGTGGACCACTTGGGAAACCGCCGTGTTCGCGCGATCGGTGAATTGGTCCAGAGCCGTTTCCGCATTGGGTTGGCTCGCATGGAGCGCATCGTGAAAGATCGTATGTCTACGCAAGACATTACGCAGATTACTCCAGCGAAGTTGATCAATGCACGCCCTGTGATCGGTGCGGTTCGTGAATTTTTCATGAGCTCCCAGTTGTCACAGTTCATGGATCAAACAAATCCACTCGCAGAACTTGAACATAAACGACGCTTGTCCGCGACGGGTCCTGGTGGTCTTTCCCGTGAACGCGCCGGGTTTGATGTTCGCGATGTGCACCGCACGCACTATGGCCGCATCTGTCCGATCCAATCCCCGGAAGGTCCGAACATCGGGTTGGTCGGTCACTTGGCAAGCTACGGTCGCATCAATGACTATGGCTTTATTGAAACTCCATATCGCAAAGTAAAGAACTGGGCGAAGAATGATGGAAAAGAAGTTGTTGGTGAAACCTTGCGCGTGGATGTGCGCGAAGGTAACGGTGATGTTGTTGCAAAGGCTGGAACAGAGGTGGATGCAAAGTTGGCACAGAAGTTGACGAAAGTGCCGATCGACATGTTGCCAATCGTTCCGCTCGTAACTGGCGAGATCGTGTACTTGAACGCGTTCATGGAAGAGCGTGGTACATGTGCACCAGCCACAACGCCAATTGATCGCAACGGTCGTTTCTTGGTGGAGCGCACCAGTGCTCGAAAGAACGGTGAGCCAACGATCGTCGATGTCTTTGAAATCGATTACGTTGATGTTGCATCCAAACAGATTTTGTCCGTTGGAACATCACTCATTCCATTCGTTGAGCATGATGACGGTCAGCGCGCATTGATGGGAACGAACATGCAACGTCAGGCTGTTCCATGTATTAAGCCAGATGCTCCGATTGTTGGTACGGGTGTGGAACGTCGCGCTGCGGTTGATGCGGGTCACGCGATTTTGGCACCAGATGACGGAACGATTGTGTCCGTTTCAGGGAAACACATTGAATTACAATCAGAAGATGGAAAGACACGCCGCTATGACTTGTTGAAGTTCGAACGTTCGAACAGTTCAACCTGTATGAACCAGCACCCACGCGTCAACAAGGGCCAGAAGGTCTACGCTGGCGAAGTGTTGGCAGATGGCATGTCCTGTGAAAATGGTGAATTGGCCTTGGGTCAAAACTTGTTGTGCGCGTTCTTGTCTTGGGACGGTTACAACTATGAAGATGCCATCATCATTTCTGAACGGTTGATCCAACGCGACAACTTCTCTTCGATCCAAATTGAACATCACGCCATCGATGTGCGCGAT
This sequence comes from uncultured Gammaproteobacteria bacterium, assembly GCA_964575015.1. Classification (GTDB taxonomy): domain Bacteria; phylum Patescibacteriota; class Patescibacteriia; order 2-12-FULL-60-25; family 2-12-FULL-60-25; genus JAGOQX01. Next base: position 2,752 of record CAZNPI010000013.1, on the reverse strand, counting down.
ACGAAGCTTGGTCCAGAGGCTGTCACGTCAGATATTCCAAACGTATCAGAAGATAAATTGAAAAACTTGGATGAGAACGGTGTCATCCGCATTGGTGCAGAGGTGAAGTCCGGTGACATCTTGGTTGGAAAGATCACGCCAAAGGGTGAAACGGATTTGTCTGCAGAAGAAAAATTGCTCCGCGCAATCTTCGGCGAAAAAGCTCGCGACGTGCGTGACTCTTCGATGTACTTGCAACACGGCGAACGCGGCAAGGTGGTTGATATCACCGTGTTCTCTCGTGAAGCAGGGGACAAGTTGCAGCCGGGAGTGATCAAACAGATCGTCGTGTCTGTTGCAGATTTGCGCAAGGTGCAGGCTGGCGACAAGTTGGCCGGTCGTCACGGAAACAAGGGTGTTATTTCAAAGATCGTTCCGGTCGCAGACATGCCATTCTTGGAAGACGGAACCCCGGTCGACATCATCTTGTCTCCACTTGGTGTCGTCTCGCGTATGAACTTGGGTCAGATTTTGGAAACGCATTTAGGTCTAGCTGCAAATGCGCTTGGCTATATGGCAGCAACGCCGGTGTTTGATGGCGTTCCAGAAGCAACGATCCGCGAACAGCTTGTGAAGGCTGGATTCCCAGAAGATGGACGTATTCAACTCTACGATGGACGCACCGGTGAATCATACGATCATCCATCAACGGTTGGATACATCTACATGTTGAAATTGGACCACATCGTTGAAGACAAGATCCATCAACGCTCGATCGGTCCGTACTCACTCATCACGCAACAGCCGTTGGGTGGTAAAGCACAGTCGGGTGGTCAGCGCTTTGGAGAAATGGAAGTGTGGGCGCTTGAAGCGTACGGCGCAGCGCACACCTTGCAAGAAATGTTGACGATTAAATCTGATGACGTGCCAGGCCGCTCAAAAGCGTACGAAGCCATCATCAAGGGTGAACCGATCCGTAAGGTGAATGTTCCGGAATCATTCAACGTGCTGCTCCGAGAATTAAAAGGTTTGTGTCTTGATGTCGAGTTGTTGAAAAATGGAAAGCGCATGGAAGATTCGAGCCCGCGTCCAGATCAATTCCGACCACGACCAGCATTAGTCAACGCTCCGGATGATGCGGATTGGGGACCGATGCCTGAAGATTTGAAATAACCAAACGACCACTTATGTCTTTCTTCCAAACAGAAAACATCAAGACAACGGACTTCGACGCCATTCGTTTGAAGCTCGCATCACCGGACGTTATCCGCGGCTGGTCGTATGGCGAGGTTACGAAACCGGAGACCATCAACTACCGAACACAGAAGCCGGAAAAGTCCGGGTTGTTCGCTGAAGAAATTTTTGGTCCATCAAAGGACTGGGAATGTTATTGCGGAAAATATAAAAAGATCCGTTACAAAGGAATCATCTGTGATAAGTGTGGCGTTGAAGTAACGCACTCCCTCGTTCGCCGTGAACGCATGGGTCACATTGAATTGGCTGCGCCAGTTGTTCACATCTGGTTCTTGCGCGGCGTGCCGTCAAAAGTCGGTACCGTGCTCGACATGTCCGTTCAGTCTCTTGAAAAGGTGATCTATTTCGCCAGTTTCATCGTCACTGATGTAAACGAGGAGTTACGCGGTTTAGCGATCGAGCAGATTCGTACGGAATACAAGGGGAGAGTGAAAGCGATTGAATCCGAATATGAACGTGATCTCAAACGCGTGAATGAAGGCGGTGCGGCCAAAGGCTTGGAAGCTGATGCCGTAACATTGGAATTGGATAAATTGCACGGCATGAAGGAGCGACGCTTGGAAGAGTTGGAAGAAGATTTCTCCATTGCTGAAAAAGATTTGAAAGATTTGAAGCCGTTGAAAGTGTTGGCAGAGAATGAATACCATGATTTATCATTGAAGTTCGGTCATTTATTTGAAGCAAAGATCGGTGCAGAGGCTGTGCATGAACTGCTCGCAAAGATTGATGTGGATGGAACGATGACTGCATTGAACGGTGAACTCAAGTCAGCATCAGATGCAAAGCGTGATCGCATTACGCGTCGGTTGAAGCTTCTCAAGTCATTCAGCTTGCAGACGATTGATCCGCATTGGATGGTATTGAAGGCGTTGCCAATTATCCCACCGGATTTGCGCCCAATGGTTGCATTGGATGGTGGTCGTTTTGCCACGTCTGATTTGAATGATTTGTATCGCCGCGTTATCAATCGCAACAACCGCTTGAAGCGCTTGTTGGAATTGAATGCTCCGGAAGTTATCACACGTAACGAAAAGCGCATGTTGCAGGAAGCTGTTGACTCGTTGATCGACAACAGCGCACGTCATTCCAAGACCGTTATTGCTGCAACCGGAAAGAAGCGCCAGCTCAAATCATTGGCTGACCAGTTGAAGGGGAAACAAGGTCGCTTCCGTCAGAACTTGCTTGGTAAGCGCGTGGACTACTCCGGTCGTTCTGTGATCGTCGTTGGTCCTACGCTGCGTATTGATCAATGTGGGTTGCCAAAGATCATGGCATTGGAATTGTTCAAGCCGTTCATCATTGCTGAATTGATCAAGCGCGAGATTGTGCACAACATTCGTTCTGCCAATCGCTTTATCGAAGCGGATCATGCGGAGGTGTGGGACATCTTGGAACAGATCGCATCGGATGCCGTGGTGCTCTTGAACCGCGCTCCCACGCTGCACCGCCTTGGTATTCTTGGCTTCCAGCCAAAATTGATCGAAGGGAAGGCGATTCAGATTCACCCGATGGTGTGTCC
>CAZNPI010000012.1:11819-12206 GCA_964575015.1 uncultured Gammaproteobacteria bacterium | reverse complement strand
GAGATCCTCGATATCCTAAACACAAGATAAAATCATGATGACCTTGTTGCGCGTCCATCTTCATGAGGTGACACAAGGTTGGCCGACCCCCAACTTCACCCGTTGGTTTTGGCTTGAACTCCGTCTCTTCACGTAAACGCGTACCCGTACCGCCACAAAAAATGACAACAGGCAATGATTGACGGGATGGGGCTAATTCCATAGAATACAACTCATACTATTCAGGTCATTCTAGGGGGCACACTACTACATGTCAAACTCAACTGTCGATATTAGCCTGATTATTGTTACCTGGAACGTCCGAGAGCACTTGCGGGCAAATCTGGAACGATTGTTCAATCTTCGCACAACGAAGTCTTTTGAGGTGATCGTTGCGGATAATGCGTC
>CAZNPI010000012.1:0-11809 GCA_964575015.1 uncultured Gammaproteobacteria bacterium | reverse complement strand
GTTCCCCCAAGTCAAACTCATCACAAATGCGTGGGATGCTGGCTTTGCCGGCCCGAACAACCAATGCCTACGAATCGCTTCTGGTAAAGTTCTCATTCTCCTTAACCCAGACATGCTCGTACACGAAGGAGCGATTGATGCAGTTTTTGATAAACTTCAATCTGATCAGACTATTGGTGTTCTAGGTATTCAACTTCGCGCTACAGATGGAAAACCTGTTGCATCCGTACGACGTGATCCGGATATTTGGTCGCAACTTGCGATCATCTTCAAACTTCAACATCTCTTCCCATCACTCATCGCTCGTTACATGCGAAGCGATTTTGATTACACCAAATCACAAGAAGTGGATCATGTTCGCGGGTCATTCTTTGCGTTTCGACGCGATGTCTTTGAACGCGTTGGACCGTTGGATGCGAACTATCACATTTGGTTTGAAGAAGTCGACTATTGCAAACGCGTTCGTGATGCCGGATATCGTATTTTCTATTTTGCAGATGTTTCAGCGCAAGATCTGTTTGGTCGAGGCGTTTCTCAAATGAAGCGATTGGAAACACAATGGATCTTTACCAACAGCATGATTCGATATTTTCAAAAATGGTTTCCGTGGTGGCAATCTGTACTCATCATCACCATGCGTCCATTCGGGCTCTTCCTTTCATTCTGCGTTGACGTTTGGAATAGCTTGACCACAAAACTCGTATGAAACTCGGACTCCAGCTCTCCTGTTATAACGGTGGTGAATATCTTCCCACACTCTTTGCATCACTCGCCAAACAAACAAACCGCGATTGGCATCTGTTCGTTTTAGATAATGCATCAAATCAACGAAACGCGGAACTCATCCGAACAGCGGTCGCAGAAAGCAATCTTCCAATCACACTCCACCGTGTTGAACAGAATATTGGATTTGCGGGTGCACATAATTTTTTATTTAAAAAACAACCAACTAACGTTGAAGCGATCCAACTCTTAAATGACGATGCGTTCCTTGAACCAACCTACCTCGAAACGTGTCTCACACATCTCGAATCCCATCCTACATGCGCATCGGTTGAAGGAATTGTATTTCGCTGGAACTACGCTGAAAAAAACAACGCGACATACGGAAAAACCACGGTCATCGACACCCTCGGGCTACGCATGAGTTGGAATGGTTTTATTTCTGACGGAAATGCAGGAGAAGACGTATCAACAATCGCTATTCCAACAACGCCATTCAACGTCCTCGGCGTTTCCGGCTGTCTGCCGATGTATCGCGTTACAGCGATACAGCAAGTGAGCGGATATGGACGCGATCAAGGAGCATTATTCGATCCAACGTATCGGATCTACAAAGAAGACTGCGATCTTGCGATGCGACTACACGCCATCGGCTACACAGCAACGGTCGTGCCCCAAGCCATCGCCTATCATCGACGTAGACTTGGAGACCGTGCATTTAGCCTCAAAAGCTTCATGCGACCAATCAATGAAAATACAGCGCTATCCTATCGCAACCATCTATGGCTACTTATTGGGCACATTCCAGTTCTCTCTCTGTGCACAAACCGCATCGGCATTATTCCGTTTGAAATCGCCAAACTCATCTATTGGCTCATTCGAAGTCCTCGCGTCGTATTCAATGCAATCCGAGAAACATCTCGTGAATGGACACACCTTTTATCAAAACGAACGTTCATCTCTGAACTACGCCGCAATGGTCCTGCACTTCGCGACACAACGCGACCACCTGCACCCCAGTGCGATATCGCCATCATCATGGTCTCTCACAATGATTTGAGTGAGACCTGTTTGAAATCTTTTGCCGTTGCTCGATCGCATACGCAACATTCCACCTGTCTCGTTGTTGTAGACAATAAATCAACGGAATATCACGCAAACGAGTTCGTGGAACAGATCATCCCCGATGCCTGGACATTATTGCGGAACGGTGATCATGGCTATGGTCGCTCAATGAACCTTGGAGCAAAACAGGTTGATGCCCGCTATTATTTTATCCTCAATCCAGATACCGAGTTAATTGATGCTGATCTGTTCAATAAACTATTTGACTACATGCAGTCGCATCCGGATGTGGGATTAGTCGGTCCAAAAATTGTAAGCTTCCAAGGCGAGGTTCAAGACACCTGTCGCCAATTCCCTACCTGGTATCAACCGATCATCCAACGGACCTCACTCAAACAATCCGGATTTGGTTTGCGATATGCAACACACTTTCTCATGAAAGATTTTGATCACGAAACGGAAAAAGCCGTTGACTGGGTTCAAGGGTCTGCAATGTTCATCCCAAGCAATACCTGGAAGCAGCTTGGTGGATTCGACGATCGATTTTGGCTCTATTTTGAAGATATTGATTTATGCAGACGCGTTTGGCTTCTAGGAAAGCGTGTAATCTATCTCCCATCAATTTCCCTTCGTCACGCACACGGCCGACAATCTGCACTTATCCAAAACTTTATCATCAACTTTATCAAGACAAAAGAAACACGCGGGCACATCGCAAGTTGGATCAAATACTTATTGAAGTGGTGCGGTCAATCTACTCCACGTAATACCTAAATCTATGACTCCTCGCGTCGCCATCATCTACCTGACGTATAACGGCTCTGATTCCTATACAGACATCACCCGATGCTTCAAAAGCATTCAAGCCATCAACTACCCACTCGAACATGTTGAGGTAATTTGCGTTGAAAACCCTTCAGCGCACGGAGCGAGCTGGCCATTTATCGAAAAAGAATGGCTACCACTTGCAGGAACCTCATTTCCAAAACTAACGATTGAAAAAAATCAAAGAGACCTTGGATATGCCGGTGCAAACAATGTTGGTATCAAGATTGCGATGGATCATGGGTGCGACTACGCTTTTTTACTGAATCAAGATGCGGATGTACATCCTGATTTTCTCCGTGCAGCCGTTGATCGTGCGGAATCCGATCCAACAATCGGCTTCGTGCAATCACTCGTGATGCTTGGTCAGGACAAAGAACGAGCCAATAGTGTTGGGAATAAGTATCACTACCTTGGATACGGATATGCCGGCGGATATCGATGGACTACAAAACAGGTTCATACATTTTTTGAGACAGAACGACAATCTAATCCGGACCTGATCGTACCAACGTTCAGCGGCGCCGCCGTCTTGGTCCGTACTTCAATGGTAAAAGAAATTGGACTGTTTGATTCACCGTTCTACATGTATCACGAAGATATTGATGCAACGTTCAATGCACGTATCCATGGATGGAAATCTGTAGTTGAACCAAAAAGTATCGTGTATCACTATTACGCATTCTCCAAAAGCATTAAAAAATTCTACTGGATGGAGCGCAACCGGTTCATGGTGTTATTGACGTACTACAAATTTCCAACGCTTCTCCTCATGGCCATTCCATTCTTTGGAATCGAATGCATCTCCCTGGTATTTGCGATCAAGAGCGGTTGGTGGCGTGAAAAACTTCGTGCCTGGGCATTCTACTGGCAACCTTCAACCTGGGTATGGGTTTCCCAACGCCGACACAAGGCGCAAGTTGAACGAAAAATTTCTGATCGTGAATTCCTGAAATGGGCAGAGAGCAAAATCTTATTTCAGCAACACGATGCCGATGCAACAGATACCGGCATTACGAATGATGTCAACGGAACAATCGTGACGCGCATTGCGAATCCGCTCATGACAGCTGTGTGGAAAGTGATCTATACGTGTATTCGCTGGTAATACACAACTACACCACTATTCCGAATTTCATCATCAGCTCTTTCATTCCGGGCACCTCTTCCATTGTTGGACATCGGTAGTCCTCTTTATCATACGCCGTTGAGCCTATAGCAACGCAAGTAACTCGCTCATCTGTTAACGGAAAGATGGCGTGATAGACACCGGCGGGAACACGAAGGCGCGGTAACGATCCATGTGCAAGCACATAGCATGGCAATCCATGCGTTTCTACCGGCTCTTCAATCCCAATAATCACACCGATCGTTTTTCCAAATGTTGGCGATTGTTCACGAAAATCCGAGAGGATCCACAATGCCGTTCCAGACATCGTCATGAATAATTCATCTAATTTCAGATGATAGTGACCGCCACGAACCTTGTCCCGACCCTTTGCTGTAAATCCGTATACATCTAAAATGTCCTGCCCAAATGCTTCCGGATTCTTTGTTCCACTTGGGAGCATGTGCAAGACCGCACCATCCGGCTCACCAATACGCGGCTGCAATTCCACTGCCACTCCGTCAATACCAACAGACTTCCAACGTGGTTGAAATTGTAATTCGGCCTGTTCAATAAAGGAGCGTAAGGCCTCTTGCCATGGTCGCATCATTGGCAACGTTGAAGACCGCAAGATCGAATATGCCGGACGACGTGCTCGTCTGCGTAACGTTGCCGGATCGCGTAATGCGAACTTCGTCGACAGATTCATACAACGTCCAATTTCCTGAGCCCACTCCAGCCATGTAGCGCCACCGGCGTTCGTCATATGATAAATCCCAGGCTCCGGCCAACGTTGCAAAATTTCACGATCAAGGTGCAACACCAAATCATCAACCCATGTTGGTGCACTAATCTCTTCACAGTTCACCAAAATACGTGCTGCCTTTTCAGCATCTGCAAGAATCAATTCTACAAAACTTTTTTTGCCCGTTGCCGTGTCAGCAAACTGACCAAACAAACGTGACGTTCGAACAACATATGCCTTTGCATGATTCTTTAAAACAGCCTGCTCACCGTTTCGTTTTGATATTCCATACACACTGATTGGATTTGGTTCATCCGTTTCAACATATCCTTCGAACTTCTCCCCATCAAACACATAATCGGTTGAAAAATGGACCATCGGAATATCCTGCTCCGACGTTATTTGAGCAATAAGTCCAGGCAGCTCCGCATTCAAACGAAACGCTTCTTCTCTCCCCGCACCTTCTGCAGCATCAACATTATTATAGGCGATACAGTTCAACACCACATCCGGCTTCGCCTGTCGCACAACATTCGCAAGAGCATCAACATCAAACACATCCAATTCAGTATGTGATGGTGCAATAATCGTGTGCTCCTTTAACAGTCGGCGTAACGCATACCCTAAACGACCCGAACCTCCAAGAATCAAAATATTCATAGAACTATACGAGAATCGCCTTTCGAATCTGCTCTGCGACCAATTCTTGTTCCCCTTCTGCGTAGGCTTTTCCTGGCCAGTGCTTTAAGCCGTCACCTTCAAATCGTGGAATGATGTGAAAATGAAGATGCGGAACCACTTGGCCTGCAACGGCTCCATTATTTTGTTCCAAATTAAATGCACCCGAGCCTGTTCCGATAAGAACAGCTTGGGCAATTTTTTGCGTTGCATCAATTAACCGATGCAACGTTTCCGATGTTGCATCATGAAATCCTTCGGAATGTTGACGCGGAACAACAAGCACGTGACCTGGCTGTGTCGGATGAATATCCAAGAATGCAACGATCGCATCATCCTCATACACACGGGTTGATGGAATTTCGTTATTGATAATCTTACAAAAAAGGCAATCAGTCATATCGCGATCATCCTACTCCATCATGCGTTTCTTGGAAAGATGAGCGGCCACAAACAACATACTCAAAAACAAGAATACGCTCATCAAGACAATGCCAGACGCCCCCATATCATTGATGCGCGCCCACAGAACTAAGGCAGCAATACATAATGCACTAATACTGATCATCAACGAAGGAAGACGGCCGAGACGTGTGGTACCGGATGGATGCAAGATAACTCCAACTACACCAACGACGATAACGATTCCTGCAATATCCGGAAGATCAATGAATGGCGAAATAAATCCTGGAATCAGTTTTTCAACCAACAAGGCGATCGCGAACCAAACAACGCTTGCGAGTGCGGAGTGAAGGACAATCTTTCGAAGGGTATCTTGAACTGTCATATCATTATAATCTGCGCCAGGCATTCGCCAGCTCTTGTCGAATAATCATGAGCCAATCATGAAACGTATACGCTGCACGATGATAGGTAAATGTAATCCGACGAACATCAACTGCACCAGCGCGCGATGCAACACCGGGAGCAGAAAGAACAAATCGAAGCTGATCAAGTGAAGGATTCAGATGGTAGGTAAAAGTTGATGTGAGCCAATCACCTTCAAGCTGTGTTGGTTTGCGGTATGGGGTCATTACCGCATCAATGTGTTCGGTGCGCACATTCGTTCCGTCACTGAATCGCCGTGGCTTTGGTTCAAAAAATGCATCATCACGAAGCGCAAAATATCCATCACCAATCACCCGAATATCCCCATTTGGGGCAAGGATTGAAACCGGTGCTGCGCCATCATCCGTTCGATCTAATCTTGTTGCCGTATGCGTCTTGCTCACCGTCATTCGATTGCCACCTAATATGATCGTTTGACGACCTTCCGGATGAAACGTCTCGGCAACAATATGACGTGAATTTGTCAGTGCTCGTCCAGGCAGTGTTGATGTTGCATATCCAACAACATCTCCAAAGTACACACGCGGACCAACCACCCAGTGCTGACTCGTTGTTTGAATCTCACGAATAAAGACATCATCGCTTGCAACAAACGATATCCGATACACAGATGGTTTGGCATCATTCATCACGATCTCATGGAAGATACGCTGACCTAACCGACGATCACGACTACCGCTTGCACCAAGTGAGTCTTGCTGAATTTCTTGATCATCACGAAAAATACGAAAGCCAGCTGTATCAGAACCGGTCTGTCGATTTGCAGACTGAATGGCAAACGTCACATGGAGCGCCCCTCCGGCAGGAACAAAATAGAAATCATGTGAACCGCGCAGTGATACCACTGTGGAAATTGGGGCATGATCCGGATCAGCGAGCAGAGGGCTTGTTGCTGTCGCATCCCACACAGCCAAACCTTCGGGATGTGCGTATGACAAACGCGACGCAGGCGTATTCGCACGAACATATCCTTCAGAACCATCAAATGATACATGCTGCCAATCTGATGTTTGCAACTCTGCGGCATACATCGGTGACATCTCTAACTCCTTTCCCGCGGCATCCCGCACCAAGCCGAACTCAAGCAACGGCTGATGAACGGAACGATATTCCAGTGCAACATCCACAGAATCATACGGACCAGGAACGCGTGCCGTGAAATACACGGGATCATTGATAATGCGCTGACCGATCCAGCCATCCGACTGAGCACCCGGCGAACTCACACGCGTTGAAGGAAGAAACGGGTTGATCCATGCACTCTTCCCATCAACCACTGTTGATGCAACAAACACCCCATTCACCGGATATCGAAGCACAACGAGCCAACCCAACACTACTGAAGCAATAATCCAGGGAACGGCGCACAATAAGACGACAACGGGGCGAGGAATGTTCATGGATGAGAAGATGATGGCGTTATCACATACATCATCTGTTGTTGTAATTGAAATACAGGGCGAAGTACCAACCCTGCATCTGTCCACTGAGCGACGTGTGCGGGATCTAGCACAGAAGAAAATAACGCTACCGTTGTCGGCACGTTCGTAACCAAATCTTTAATCAATGCCATGGAAGGCAACGGGCTAGTTGCACGAAAGACAGGAAAAAAGATTTTATCGCTTCGTTCAGATAGGATGATCGAAGATGTCCCAAATGCCTCCTGCGTAATGTTTCGAATCATATGATAACGCGTAAGCTCAACAGAAGCAGACAACGCGCCCTCCTGATCTCGTGTCAGTGCTGTCCAGTTTCCCAATCCAACACACGCCACAACAAGCGCAAGACCGAACACGGAGCCCCAACGTGGGGCAGACCGAACAAGCCAAGCCATACACACCCCAGCGCTCATCGCGATCAAAGGTGCCAATGGCAACATATATCGGACAAAGGAATTCCCAATGGACACGATATTAATACCAACATGGTCTTGATAAATCGCTTCTCCATACATCAACGCAAGAACACTGAACGTCCATGCACTTATGATCAGCACAAGACGGTGTTCACGCTGCTTCAAAGAAATCGCGATGGCACCTAGGCAAAGCGCAAACCATGGCCAGAGATACCCAAGCATGTATGAACGAACATTAAACCAAACCGCTCTTGGATGAAGACCAAATGGCCACAGTGAAGCCGGGGTCGTAATACCTGCAACCGGACCCAAGACAGGATCGCGTAGCCAGTATCCAACAGCAAATGGAGACCCGTATGTGCGCCAATTCACGATAAGGAACAAGAGCATGCACGGTAACACACCAAGGATCCAGAATAGCGCATCCCAACGAACCTCACGCCAAGAAGAAACCTTTTTTCCCCAAGACAATGCAGCAAGAACGACCCAAGGCAACATCCAGAACAACTCAATCGGCCGTATCATTGTTGCGAGACCACACGCGACACCCGAAACGATCAACCACGCAAACCGTTGTTTTGAGTTTCGCGCTTGATCCAAAAAAAAGATGGACCACACTACGAAACACACGTTCACGAGATTCGGAAACAACCCCCGATTTGCATACAAGATCACACCCGGATACGAAAGCCACACCAAGATCGACGCAACCTGGCCCATGAACCCAAAACGGGAAGACCATTTCCATAATGGAAACACGACCGAAAGAACGAGGAGCGGCGTACAGATCACCAATGCCCAATCACCAAACAAGCGCCATAACAAACCAAACATAGCAGGCAGCCCAACAAATCCAACCGGAACAATCGCATCACCTTGAGTCACGAAGCTTCGCGGATGCAACCATGGACCGTCACGGAGCACTGTGTCAGAAAGACGCATAGTTCCAAACTGGCCAAAATTCCTCGCAGATACGGCGTTCGCGGTTTCATCAGGACTTAAAAAAACCGTTGTTCCGACAACCGGGATCACTAAAAAAGCCAAAAATTGGACCAGTATCACGACGGCGAGAGCTGTACGCTCTAAAAGCTGTGGAACCTTCATCTGAATACAATGATACCTGTAAATATGGTATGGTAAAAGCATGAAACGCCTCATCACCTCAGCTTGCGTCATTAGTCTCATATTCCCCCTCATAACCCTAATGATTCCGGCTCAAGCCCAAACACTTGTTCTGGACGATGGCTTTGATCCAAATTGGGTTCTTCAAGATAACGACATCTTTGATGTGAACGGCATGAGCTATGAACGACTTGTTCAATTCATGCGCAGTCATGGACCCTTAGCAGACACCATTCTCCCAGATATTGATGGAATAAAAAAAACCGCAGCAGAAATCATCTGGCGGGTTGCGAGATCATATAAGCTCAATCCAAAATACTTGCTAGCGCTCATTCAAAAAGAACAATCTCTCGTTGAAGATCCTCATCCAACACAAAAACAATTTGATTGGGCTGCTGGATATGCGATTTGTGACAATTGCAGTAAAGACGATCCAAGCGTTCAAGAATTTAAAGGATTCGCCTCTCAACTGGAATGGGCAGCGAAAGCCGCGGGCAAAACCATGACAATTGATGGGATGAGTGTCACGCCAACAAACAATGCAACGGCAATGCTCTACAGCTATACGCCGCATCTCCACGGAAATTTAAACCTCTGGAGAATTTGGCGTCGTTGGTTCAGCTTAAGCTATCCAGATGGGACCATTGTCAAAGGACTACCAAGTGGAACAACCTATTTGATTCGATTGGGACAAAAACGCGCGTTCGCTTCTCGCGCCGTCCTCGAATCCCTCGTTGATCCAAACAAAGTCTTAACAGCTTCTGACACCGACCTTTCAGCCTACGCGACCGGATCCAAAATTCAATTTCCAAAATTTGCATTACTCAAAGATCCAAAAGGAAAAATGTGGCTTCTGACGGAAGACGCCCGACGACAGATTGTTGATACAAAAACGTTCCAAAAATTTGGATTCAACGAAGACGAGTTAATCGATGTCACAAATGACGATCTGGAAGATTACCCAGTCGGTGCGCCAATCACGATAAAAACTGAATTTCCTCAAGGAAAAGTTTTGCAAGACAAAGTCAACAAAACCTATTGGTACGTTGAAGAAAATACACGTCGTCTGATTCCAAGCCCCGTTTTCTTACCTCTCTATTTTCAAGGCCGCGTTATCAAGAGTGTTACACCAACAAAACTGGCAACCTATACTATTGGCGAACCGTATCAATTCCATGACAGCGAACTTGTTCGTGGGGTAAAGAAATCTGCTGTCTATGTCATTGAAAATGGAAAACGCCGACCAATCCCTTCCAGCGATGTCTTTGAATCTATTGGCTGGAAATGGAAAAATGTTGTCACCGTTGCAGATGCGGTTCTCGCGGACTATCCTATCGGTGAAACCGTCGCAATCGAATCACCCGTGCCACAACCAGCAACTCCAACAGCAGTAACACCAACCCCAACTTCCACACGTTCAACTCTATGATTATTTTCGGAGCCATCGTCCCGCATTCACCGCTGTTGATTCCATCAATTGGCAAAGAACACCGACAAGGGCTCGCGAAAACGATTGAGGCTATTCAAGAGATTGAACAAGCGCTCTATCTCGCAAAGCCTGACACGATCTGCATCATCGCTCCACACGGATCTCGATATCCTGATGCATTCAGCATTAACCTTGCCGCAACGTACAAAGGAAACTTCAAAACCTTTGGGTAGTTTTCTACAACCTTTGCAGCCAAAAGCGATTTTCTCCTCATTGATCATCTCCAACGAAAACTTCGTGAAGAACAACTCCCATTCACCCTCACTTCTACAGATGAATTGGACTACAGCTTTGGTGTGCCGATCTTGACCATTGCGACACATCTCACGAATTGGAAACTCATCCCCGTCTCCCCTTCAATGCTTGACGGTGCATCACACTATGAATTCGGCAAGCAACTCAAACGCGTTCTGCACGCAGAGTCCTCACGCGTCGCCGTCATCGCGAGTGCTGATCTTTCTCACAAGCTCTCTGCGGCTTCCCCCGGAGGCCCGTCAACACAGGGTCCACAGTTTGATGAATTAATCAAAACACACGTTGCTGACAAAACCGCAGATGCGCTCAAAGCATTTGATCCTGCAATCGTAGAGCAGGCCGGTCAATGCGGATACCGCCCAATCATGACACTTCTTGGCACACTTGATGAGATGAATGTTCAAGCCAAAGTCCTTTCCTACGAAGCTCCATTCGGTGTGGGATACCTCACCGCACGATTCGACATCCTCTAGAACCAACACAACTTCATGGCGCACTACCTTCGCGTCGTCCCAGCGGTCAGGACGATTTCTGGCGTTGAAGCATTTGATTATGCTGTCCCAGACAATACATCGCTTCATATCGGTGATGTTCTTTTCGTTCCATTCCGCAAAAAGCAAGTCGCCGCAATCGTAATCGATCTCCTGGAGACTAGTCCGTATGCAGAAAAATGCGTAACCCTCACAGACACAACCCCACTCCTCCAACTCCACCCAACAACAGCACAATTGGTAACGCAAACCGCGCAACGAACATGGTGTTCTGCACCAACGATTTTCGCATCCTGGGTTCGTCAGATTCCAAAACGCGCGACACCGATTCAACCACCAGTCACACCAGAACAACGCCAACCCGGAGAACGCCAAACGATCTACCGCGTTGACCGATGGCACGGTGATGATGGACTTATTTCGACGGCAAAACGACTGACAGGACGCACCATTGTATTTACACCATGGAAAATTCAAGCAGAACACCTTGCCACCGAACTCTCTGCTCCGTTATTTCATAGCGAACTCCCAACGGGAGCCGCATGGAAAACACTGACCAAATTTCTGACCGGTGAAATACCGATGAGCGTGACAACACGCAGCG
>CAZNPI010000011.1:12774-13034 GCA_964575015.1 uncultured Gammaproteobacteria bacterium | reverse complement strand
ACAATACAGCCTCTTTTATCATCTTCGCTGCGTTTCAAGAGGCCCCTGCCAAGACTTGAGAGGGCTAGCGTGTCGTATTCTTCGACCAGACCAGTTTTTGAGGCTTGTTTATGCGGTGAGTTTAGAGGGAGTGAGAAGGGGTCGATCATGCCTCTATTTTAGCTTAAAAAAGCCAAGAAAGAGCTGGAAAAGTGGGGATAGTTGATTCATGATGCTTTAGTACAAGCAAACTTGACGAAAGAGGGGTTTTGTGCTATTCT
>CAZNPI010000011.1:12203-12764 GCA_964575015.1 uncultured Gammaproteobacteria bacterium | reverse complement strand
GATTCCCCCCGCCCCTGCCAGGAAAAAATCACGGACATAAAAGCCGTGATTTTTCCGTTTACACAGCCTTTTTCATCGAGTTCTTGCCGATTCAAATCCGAATTGATTTAACGAAGAACTTAAAGTCTGATTGCTCATTTTAGCCAAAAATTAAGACATTTTTGTTGCCCAAGACCCTTGACAAAA
Source organism: uncultured Gammaproteobacteria bacterium (assembly GCA_964575015.1). Taxonomy (GTDB): domain Bacteria; phylum Patescibacteriota; class Patescibacteriia; order 2-12-FULL-60-25; family 2-12-FULL-60-25; genus JAGOQX01. Next base: position 12,578 of record CAZNPI010000011.1, on the reverse strand, counting down.
CCCTCTTTTTGTGATATATTGTTTTGTCATGATGAAAGTGAAAAACACATCATGACAACGAACTTTAAAAACAAAGTAATCATGGGCAAAACATTGATGGTTAAGCCATCAGCGTCATGCCCATGATGCGGCAGATAGCTCAAGTTCAAGCGAATATGACGATAGGCAATTTTGCCAACAGTCTGAAGATCTATAGTGGATCGTTCGCACGGACAAGAGCCGAGGATAGATCAATGACGACGACCAATGGCAGCACCAGCAACATCACCTGGTCCAACGGCATGGGTTCGCGCTCGCGCAGTGCGTGGCTGCTCCTCATCAAGGGAGAGAAGGTCACGGCGTTCAAGAACGAGAACATCCCGGGCATCGTCGTGG
>CAZNPI010000011.1:3579-12193 GCA_964575015.1 uncultured Gammaproteobacteria bacterium | reverse complement strand
GATGCGGCAGATGGCTCAAGTTCAAGCGAATAAGGCGCTAGGCAATCATACCAACAGCCTGAATGACCCAATTCTGGATCGTTCGCACGAACAAGAGCAGAGGATAGACCAATGATGACGACGAACAGCAGCCCCGCCTCTCTCACATACTCCGACGGCATCGGCCCACGTTCGCGCCGTCCGTTCCTCATCCTGATCAAGGGTGAGACGATCATCACGTTCAAGGGCGAGACCATCCCGGGCACCGTCGTGGTGCGCGGGACGGACTACACCAAGAACGGAAAATGGTCGCACACCACGTTCCGGCTCGAGCTCGCCCAGGGTGTCCGCGCCATCAGCGGCCGAGATGGCTGGGAGACCGGCAAGTTCGTGGAGGGGCTCCGCAGCGCGGTGAGCTTCGGTCAGGCGATCGACACCTGGGCGGACGTGGCCAACGCCATGGGCGTCTCGGTGCCGTCCGCGATGCAGTTCCTCCGCAAGTGGCGCCCCAAGGCCGCCGAGGCTCTCGATCAGGTGGACATGCAGCTCGAGGCACTCGATGCGGCGGTCAGCAAGGACGCCGTGGTCGACACCGAGACAGTAGTCGTCTCCTTCGGGGGACCGACCAACCGCGCCATCGCGGACGGTTTCTGGAAGAACCCGAAGTGCATCACCGGCCACGGCGGAGAGCTTCGGCTCATCGACGCGGAGAAGGGATGGATCAAGGAGAATATCCAGGTCGTCGGCATGAGCGGCGCGGTCCTCTCGGCTACGCACGCGAGTGGATATCACGGCGGCTACGTCTCGGTGACGGTGGCCGTCGTCCCCGGAACCGAGTGCGCCAAGCCGGAGCAGCCCTCCAGCCTCGCGAGCGATCCGGAGCCGCAGCCCGAGCCCACCCCAGAACCCATCATCGAGATGCCCGTCATCCCCGAAGAGCCTCCCAAGGCGCTCACGGCGGACGAACTCAAGGCGCAGCTCAGCGGCTTCGGTGGCCGGATCAAGCTCGGCAACGCGCGCAGGTAGACGCGCCTTCTAAGCCCATGTGCAATATGGGCGCACTCTCAACTGGACGATGATTGGACCATCGTCCCACGTCTGCAGATGAAATCTGCACTGATGAGTCCTAACGGAAGTTATTACAGGACGAAACGTAAAGCACATTCAAACCAAGATTCGTTCGAAAGCAAAATGTCCTACATCAGACTGTCTGGTGTACGGTACGCCGCTTTCGAGCGGAAAAAAGGATTTCCAATGAGCAAGACGTTCTTCGGCTTCGGCGTCGCACCCTCGATGTTCCCCTCGGACTGCGCGATCGCGAAGCGTTCGCTCTCGCCCGAACAGGCGAAGGCGGTTCTGGCCGAAGGCGTGGAGCTCTGCCTGAACCCGTCGCACAAGGCGACGATCGAGGTCATGACCTCCCGCTTCGGCATCGAGGTCACGATCCCCGCGAAGGCGGCGACGATCAAGATGAGCACGGGCGACCGCCTGCTCGTCATGGGCGTCTCCGGCCTCCCGCGCCTCGAGGGCCGGCACGAGTACACGAACGAAGAGGTCGCCGGAGCGAAGTTCGACTTCAGTCTCTGGACGGTCTCCGAGGGCTAGCCAACCCTCGCTTCGCACATTCCTTGGATTAGCTTCCAGGTTACGGTAAAGATTGAAAGCGTCGAATATTGACACACTGCAATCAAGGCCTGACCGTAGAAAACGATAGGCCACACTCCTGAGAGAGGGCGCCGCGCATACAACTCGCGGCCGCCCTCCACCTCAATTGACCGCCCGACCCTGTCGGACTGTCTGAGAGGTAAGAAAGAGAATGAAACGCCCCATAATGAATGAACATTTTTTGATGTCGATTTTCTAATCAATTCTGGCAATGTGCATCTGCGGTTCCGCTATGACTAGCGTCCGAACGTCTTCCGCAGCCCCTGCCAAGAAAAAATCCAGCCTATTAGCTGGTTTTTTTCTTAGGAGAGCGATGGGTACACCCCGCCCAGCAACACGGACGGCGCATGCCGCTCAACATCTTGGACTGTGCTTTTTCGATGCGAATAGTTCGCGTATCTAATTTCTTCGCATCCTCAACCCAACAAATCCATTCATTGCGGGCAAGCGGGGTAATATCTTCCCAAATCGAGAGCAATTTTGAGTTCCCAAGAAGTATTTTGCGCAGATCAGCTGGCAAAACATGAACTGTCCCAGAAGAAATCCGTTTGTTGACCATGAGGGGTAGTATATCGAATAAAAGAGATTCATCACAACACAATCCGGTCCCACTCTAAGCCCATCTCATCAGATCACGATCAGGGCTCTAGCATCTGATACCAGAATTTTCCAGAAAAAATCATCGTTTACAAACGAGTATTTTTGTATAAAAAGAGCACCCGACGATGACACGAGAGATACTCAATGTCATACGAGTGCACCATGTAGCACATACGTGGAGGATCACATGATAATTCTTTGGACGCGGCCGTAAGTTCCAATTTCTGCAAAAGCAACCTTACGAATACGTCCAATATGATTCGACTCACCATGTGACCTGTAACCTGCAAATCCACTACTATTGTACGCAAGAGTAATGTGCGGTCGATACAGACGTCGCATCAGCGGGTGGCCATAACGCCGCACGCTTTCACGCTCTGCCATCGACATACTCAAACCTTCTTCGTCTTCTGCTCGTGCCTTGACCTCCACATCGAGGAAGTCCGAAAGGTGCAACGCCGAAAGATGCGCTGCACGCAGTCCCGCAGAACAATCTGCATCCCAAAACAGGAACTTTTCGCCGTAAACCGTAATGCGATGAAAAACGACGATGCCCTGTTCATGAATGGAAAGAGCCTCAAGAATTTCTTCAACAGCCTCCACCGAAGCTTCTTTGATCTTTGCGTGAAAAAGCGTCAGATGGAAGACCTCTGGAAGAATCTCTGCGTATCTAAGAGGTTCTCCCGAGAAGCTATCTGGATCATTCAGCGCGACACTACTAAACGACTTAGCACGCTCCTCCGTGAATCGGTCTAGCAAAAGAACAAAACCATAACTACCATTGAATGTGCTCATACTACCTCCGTTCCTAACGGTATGGTCTTTTTACCAAAATGTCAATGATCAGTGACTGTATACAATGCAGATCCGAACAATCTTACTGTATGGATTCTTGATCGTTCCGTAACCGGAATTACAACACATAGCACCACCCCTACCAGCACCAACGTCGTCGAAAAACGGCTTTTGTGTTAGACTTTTTTTAAATTCGTCTAATCTCCCCGTAACCTAAGACCCTATGAGAAATACCATCCTTAAGTTCGCCGGACTGAATGCATTAGGGACAGCGCTTTACATCACGATAGTCGGTTCACTGTTTTTCTATGCTCCTCAGCTTTTTGGAGGAACGAAAGACACGGTTCTCATTCCGATCGCGATGCTCCTGCTCTTTGTATTATCCGCTTCAACCACAGGCCTCCTGGTCTTAGGCCGACCGATTCTTTGGTATCTTGATGGAAAAAAGAAAGAGGCTATTTCACTTCTCATCACAACATTAGGGTTTTTATTCCTCTTCACGTTCTTCGCATTCGCTATGCTAGCATTTTTGAGCAAATTCTCCTCATCATTCACAAATTAATCTATTGATGACAGCCAACCAATAGATAGATTCTCAAAAACCTAACCTTCCGCTTGAATCAACGTCGCAGCAATACGGCCTGATTCAAGAATGGTCGGAAGTCCACTCCCCGGATGCGTCCCACCACCTACAAGGTATACGTTTTTCGTATCATTGAGTCGATTGTGCGGACGCAGGTACAACATTTGGGTTAGTGAATGCGCCAAGTTAAACACCGCTCCTTCGTAGACATTCTTTTGTTCCTTCCAGTCCATAGGCGTAATCACCTGCTCAACCTCGATGTGCTGATCAAGGTCTTTCAACTCGGTCTTTTCCATAATCGCTCGAACAATCATGTCACGCAGCTTCTTCTTATCACTGTTCCAGTTATAGGTTGAATGTACCAGGTTTGAAACAGGAACAAGAACGTACAGCGTTGATTTTCCCGCTGGCGCTAATGACGGATCCATAACACAGGCGTTTTGAAGATAAAATGCTGGATCAGTTGGCAACCCCTTTCCGTCTAAAATCTCCTGCACATTAAGTTGATAGTCTTTTCCAAAGAAAATATTGTGATGCGGAATGTCGTATACCTTATCCAAACCTAAATAAAGCATCAATGTTGAACAAGAATACGTTGATTTCTTAATTCGAGCATTTGAATACGACGGCCGATCCTTTTCTTGAATCAGTTGGGTCATTGCACTCGCAAAGTCTGCATTGATAATCAGGTGATCTGTTTCAATTTCTTGACCATCTTTCAACGAAATGCCAGAGGCAATCCCGTTTTTCATTCGAATTCCGGAAACCTCACTGTTCAGATGAATGTGACCACCGTCCTCCTGAATAACACGCGCCATGGCTTGAGAAATCTGAAATACTCCGCCCTTAGGGTGAAAAATGCCAAATCCATGTTCTGCGAATGCAAGAATTGAGAATGCTCCGGGGCACTTCCATGGCGACATTCCTAAATATTTTGCCTGAAAACTTGTCGCAAAACGCATGGGTTCAGTTTGAAAATACCCTTCTAAGACCTGATACACGGATTTGTGGAGCTGCATCACAGGTAAAGCGCGTAACAATGGACCGCTCAGATAATCCGTCAGATGTAGATATGGCGTAGTAAGGCAGGCGAATGTTTTTTCAAACTTCTTCACATGATCTGCATACCATTTTTGATATGCTGTCTCTTCGCCGGGAAATAATGATCGAATCTCCTCTAAACGTTGATCAATATTGTCCCAAATCCGCAAACTCTTCCCATCAGGGAACTGTAATCGATATAACGGATCAACACGTTCAAATTCCAAATAATCCTCCATCTTTCTTCCTGCAAGCGAAAAAACATCGCGAAAAACCTGAGGCAGCATCACAAAGGTTGGCCCAAGTTCAAACGTAAATTCTCCCAAACGTAACGGAGCATTTCTCCCACCAACATCTCCATCTTTTTCAAAAATATGCACCTCATACCCTGCATGAGCCAAAATCATGCCGGCAGAAAGCCCTCCTGGACCCGCACCAATAATACAGACTCGTTTTTTTGAGGAATGTTGCATACTGAGAATAGTGTACCCCTAGAGTAGCATAAAACACCGCTCAATATCTGTACCTCACCTTCCGTAAACCATCGGTGTATAGATATTCCGAGCGTTCCAAAGCATCCATCCCGTAGCACCCGCATCTCGAACAGCTTTGATCTGTGCCAATATTTTCTCGGAATCATACGTAGCACCCATGTGAAAATCCTGGATCCATGGACGAGATTTTTTTCGTGCAATAAATGGGTCAATTCCTGGATTTTGAATCTGCAACGTCTCAATCCCCTTATCCATAGTTCGCTTTATAACCTCATATGGATAGAGGGCTGGATTCGCGAATCCCTCAAAACCGGAATAATAATGCGACGGATAGACCATTGGTGAAACCGCATCTGCGTTTGGATATACATCTGAGAACCGCTGCCCGATGCCGAGCCCTTCATCATTCCAATAGGTCAGTCCAAAGACATCAAACGAAACAGGGATCCCCTTTTTTCTCAATACGCCGCCCGTATTTTCAAAAAATGCCTTCATCACATCTGACTTCGATAGCTTTCCGTCATAGACAGGATATTTGATTGATGAGAGACGGCCATCAGAAGGAAAACGAACATAATCAAACTGAATCTCATCAAAACCTCGCGCATACAGTTCTGTTGCTAACAGGACCGCATATTCTGCTACCTCAGGAGCCGCAGGATCCACCCATGTCATTCGTCGATTGTCTCGCCACACGCCACCGTTCGGATACCGCAAGAGAATATTCGGGTGCAATGAACCAAACAAACCGTCCTGCATCACGACAACCCGTGCAATACGATACATTCCCTGTGCTTTCAGACGCGCCAATAACCCATCAAGATCTTTTATCCCAGCAAACCTTGGCGCAACATCTTTCAATCCAGGATCTTGAGGTTGAAATGACAACTCGCCTCCGTCCATCTTTGCATCAATCACGACCGTATTGAGGTGAGATGAACTCGCATACGCTAATAAACTCTCCACACGCGATGATCCGGCTGTATATCCGGTCCAATAAAACCCACGAACCTCTTCCGGAAGAGCAATATGGGCAGCAACGGTCGAGCTTACGGTCGGAGGGGTGATTTCAACAGATACCGTCGATGTCGAGGTGCTATGAAGTTCTTTCTGCGATGAATCTACTCCAACCCGAACTTCAATCATCCCATACACTGCAACCAAAACAACAGTGGGTGCAATAATTTTTTTAAAAAATGGACCTAACTGTGAAGTTTCCACCTTTATAGCATACCATGCTACGCTACCCTCATGAAACGAATTCTCCCCCTCTTCATCGCAGCCATTGTCCTCGGTGCCGGATGTTCAACCGCTGTAGATCAACCGCTCTCTTCTTCTGATGCAACGGGGAACGTGCCAATTGAAACAACGACTAGCCAACTCAATCTGAGCAAAAAAGGGCTAACCTCCATCCCGATGGATGTGTTTTCAAAAACCAGCCTTCAAGAACTGGACCTTTCGCAAAATGATCTGACGGGCGCTCCCCAATCTCAAATTGGGCAATTGAAAAACCTTACGACGCTAAATCTAAGCAACAACAATTTAACTGGTCTACCTGCTGAACTTGGGCAACTGAGCAAACTTGAGATTCTCAACGTTTCTAATAACAAGCTCACCGGTCTGCCTATGGAGCTTGGAAATCTTACGAAGCTTCGCATCCTTGATATCTCCGGAAATCCATTTTCAGCACAAGATCTTCAAGCTATTGCCGCAAAAATTCCAAACGCTACTATTCTTAAATAATCGTTGCTTCCAATTCTTTTTTTGCTATGCCTCTCGTCGTCCTCTTCATGCTGTGCCTCGCATTCGTTGGTGCCGGGTGTGCACCGATAGATGCGCTTCTTCGGAGAAATACGACTCCACCACAAGAAGACGGACGATTAACTCCAAGAAAACAAGCGGATACGCAAAGTCTCGCAACGATCTGTCTCCCTAGCGCAACGGAGCTGTGTGCAAACCAAAATCCCAACATTTTCATCCCATCAATAACAGAGTGGAACACAGCCACCTCAACATCTGAACGAGTTTTTTCAGATGCACCTCTCGGAATTCGTATGCGTCTCCCTTTTAATCCAAACTGGGGCGATACGCATTATGGAATGACCCCATTTGAAGGAATTGATAAAACCTCTCTCCTCTTTGGACATGTCAATTACTATCGCTGCGCAGAAGGCTGCGGTTGGACTAGGCAATATCTTTTAAGATTTGAACCACGACAAGATCTCGCGCAATTAAAAACGAGTAATCCAAATGCTGAAATAACAAAGGTTACAGATCTACCAACCATCGAAGCTTATAGATCCTTTATCAAACAAACAGACTTCGGGGGATCAGAAGAGTCCTACATCGTGGTTGGCCCTAAATCCACTCTGGTGTTTCAACCGGGTAGCCAATCAACATTTACAGATGATGAAAGAACGCAATTACTCCATGTTATTTCAACGATTGAATTCTTGACCCTCAATTGATTGTAAGCTACACATTCACCACACCTGCAGAGGGGGTCTCAATGAAACGTCTCCGTTTCATTCTTGCGCTCATTTCATTTTGCGTCATCTTTGTACTCATCGCATTTCCGCAACTTCTGATCCTAAGCCTCGTCTATCAGGTACTGGATCGTAGTGCAAGCTATCGTCGACAACGGCTCGCCTATTGGACCGTCCGCTGGGGTGATCTTTCGTTTCGTGTGATTTGCTGGCTCATGCGAATCAGCACGCACTTTAGGCTGCCAGATCCAATGACAACGCCGGCCATCATGATTGCGAATCACCAGAGCACCTTTGATGCGCCCCTCATCACCACCATCTTCAAACGAATGGGGTTCATGAATCCGCGCTGGGTCGTCAAGAAGGAAATCTTCAATGTACCCGCCATTGGCTGGATGTCACGAACAACAGGATGCATTCCGGTTAGTCGGTCTAAAGATCCAAAAGATCTAGAACGCCTCGCGCTTGGAGCTATCGACGTCTATCGAGATATGGCGCCCATCTTCTTATTCCCAGAAGGCAAGCGATTTACGCAAGCAGTGCCAGGCTCCGGTCTCACCCATCTCCTACCTCCGAAACGTGGTGGTTTCACCGCACTAACAAGCATTCTGCCGACCTATCCCATCCTCTCCATCACGATCAAATGGAGTCGATCCGCTCAAGTCGTGGAAAAACGAACGCTCTTTCAACTCGCAAACCTCGTTGACACACATCTGACCGTTGAAGGCCACATCATCCCTGCCGACGTCATTGCAGCAGATCCGGACTGGCTCACGAAAGAATGGCAACGAATGGATACAGTACTCGGGTCTACCGATGCCTAAAACCTCCCCACCAATGCACTGGTGGGTCTTTTCTATATAAAACGATTTACAGATCAAGATTCAACGGCCCAAGAACCTCATCTGCTCTGTGCGCATTTTTCACCAAGGAAAGATATACATGCTCAACTTTTTCACGTGCCCACGGTG
>CAZNPI010000011.1:0-3569 GCA_964575015.1 uncultured Gammaproteobacteria bacterium | reverse complement strand
TAGATGACACGCTTGGATTCTGCAAAAAGCATTTAACCTTGATCTGTTTTCCCAGATCTTCCCACCCAACATGCTCAACCAGATACTCTATAATCATTTTCAGCGATATGCCGTGTAACGGGTCTTTGTTCATGTTTGTTATACCAAATAATGAGAAATCAGGACTGGCACAACGATAGCACGAAACAAATATATGAAATACTAAACTCCTGATATACTCTCCGCTATATGGAATCCTTTCTTTTCTTTCTCTCCGTACTCAGCAGTTTTATCATCCCAACGGCACACGCAGCAACGCTCGATACAACAACGATTCAAAATGCACTTCAAACAGTTGCTACTTCCAGCACATGGCCAGTGAAGGGAACAACAATGAAGGATCTAGAAGCAACATTTGGACCGCGTATCAAAGTTGCAACGCAAGCCTATGACTTTCATCGTGGTATTGATATTAAAGCTACACTCGGTACCCCAGTGCTTGCTGCCGTAAGCGGAAAACTCTTAAAAGTTGACACATATCCAGATGGAGGCACAACGGTGATTGTAAGTCACACGTTTCCATCTCCTGTTTCGTACGCTGGAAAAAAACTGACAACGTATTATACGTTGTACATGCACCTCAACAGTGTTGACCCTGTGATTCTTGCTGCCTCAAATAGAAAACTACACCCAACCGTAAAAGCCGGTCAGGTGATTGGAACGGTTGGGCATTCTGGAAATGGCGCCGTTGGTGATCATCTTCACTTTGAATTACGGGTTGGGACCTACTGCACATTAGAGTTTCAACTCGCAAACCCAGCCTCCTCCTGCTCTATCGGTTACGGCTTTGATCCAGCAATGCACGCTCTCTGGCTATTTCCGGAACAGATTGGCGTCTTACCGACCATCACCATGCTAACAGCTCCAACAGCACTTCAGGACGGAATGTTTAACTGGTCCAACATTCATGAACAACCCGTATTGAATCGTATTGAACTGTATCCAACTGGAAGCAATACGGCGTTATCGATACTTGATCTCAACACTCGAACCGGATTTGATCCAAAAACAACATCAGCACTAGACAAACCAACAATGACCGTTCCCTATCTTTCACCACTCTCATTCTCTACATCAACAGTGCGATATTCTACAAACATCGTGATTCCAAAATCATTTTACGCACCACTTCTTAAAACGTATCAGCATTACACCCTGAAAACAACCAATATCTGGGGACGCATCATGACGTATACGTGGTAAAACTTCGATAGAGACTGTATCCAAAAGAGAGTATACTATACCTATATTCTTTTTATTCTCATTCTATGGCCACAGCGCCCTCCCTGTTCACGCCGGGTAGAATTGGTTCAATGACTGTTAAAAATCGTCTTGTCATGCCTCCCATGGTTCGAAACTATGGTGATGGAAAAGGACTTGTGACGAAACGATACATTGACCACATTGCATCTATTGCAAAAGGTGGAGTTGGTACACTTATTCTGGAAGCTAGCTACGTTAGCCCTGAAGGTCGTGGATTTGAAAATGAACTCAGCATTCATTCAGACGCTTCTATCCCTGGCTTTAAAAAACTTGCAGCTATTGCACATGCAGAAGATGCAAAAATTGGAGTTCAACTCATTCATGGCGGACGACAAGCATCCTCGAAAGTAACGGGTCTTACAATCGTTGCTCCATCTGCAATTCCAGATCCTACGGTTCAGGAAACCCCACATGAACTTACGATCGCTGAAATTCAACAACTCGTCGAAGCGTTCGGAGCGGCTGCAGGTAGAGCAAAGAAAGCGCATCTTGATTTCGTTGAAATCCATGGGGCGCATGGCTACCTCATCACCCAATTCCTTTCGCCTTTTTCAAATAAACGAACGGATACATACGGAGGAACGCCAACAAAACGAATGCAATTTTTACGAGAGGTGTATGCATCCGTGAGAAAAACAGTCGGCCCTGATTTCCCTATTCTCGTTCGACTATCTGGTGATGAAATGGTGAAGGGAGGCCTCACAATCAAAGACACGATTATCATTGCAAAAGAACTTGAAGCACTTGGAGTAGACGCCCTTCATGTTTCTGTTGGAAACTATGGCGCATATAATCAAGGCTTTATGATTCCGCCGATGGCTCAAGAAGACGGACCGCTGTTACACTATGCCGCTGATGTGAAAAAAGCGGTGCAGATCCCGGTGATCGCGGTTGGAAAACTTCGAACTCCAGAACTTGCCAAAAAAGCACTCAAAGAAGGTGCTGCAGATTTTATCGCGATTGGACGCACCTTATTAGCTGACCCAGAGTGGCCAAAGAAGGTTGAAGAAGGCCGATTGAATGAGATCAATAAATGTATTGCGTGCAATCAAGGCTGTATTAGTCGACTGTTTGCACAACAGGATGTTTGGTGCACCGTTAATCCAAAATGTGGTCGTGAAGGGCTTTTTGCCAAAAAACTTGGACCGAGTAAAAAAGTGCTCATTATCGGTGGTGGGCCAGCAGGACTTACTGCAGCTAAAATTGCAGCAGAACGCGGACATGACGTGACACTCTACGAAAAAAGTAAAAAACTCGGCGGACAGGTTCTCGGTGCAGCCGCACTTCCCTACCGCAAAGATTGGAATACATTTATTCAAACACTCATCCAACAGGTCAAACAACTAGGCGTTACAATTCACCTGAACACGGAATATACGCCAAAAATGACGACGAAGAACGAATTTCATGCTGCCATCATTGCCATGGGTTCTTCTGTCACAATCCCAAACATCCCTGGAGTGGATCGAGCGCACGTTGTAACCGCAAGAGACCTACTTGATGGATGGTCAGAAGCAAAAGGCAACGTATTAGTCGCAGGCGGCGGATGTATGGGAACCCAAGTTGCAGAGTTATTGGCAAATGAAGGCCACAAAGTGACGCTCGTTGAAGCAACCGACAACGTTGCGATAGAAGCACCTGGTGACGAACGAACCCTTCTCCTTGAACGAATCACGAAGCTCCCGATCAAAATTCTGACAAATACGAAAGTTATGGAAATTGGTCCAAGCTCTGTTTCTGTTCAACGAAATGACAGCATACAATCCGTGAATGCGAACACCGTTGTCCTCTGCATGGGCTCATTTCCGAATGATGGACTTGCGACAGAATTAAAAAAACTCGTTAAAAAAGTTGAGATTATTGGTGATGCAAAGAAGCCACGACGTGTCACAGATGCTGTTGCAGAAGGCGGATTAGCAGCGTTAGCTCTCTAGATTCTTTCCCTCTTTCCCGTTATTCTACGTACATGAAACAGAAACGTATTGCTGTTATTGGTGCCGGAATTGCTGGCCTCACCTGCGCATACGAACTGCAGCGCGCGGGACATACCGTGATCGTGTACGAAAAAGAATCTCATGTTGGTGGACGCATGTCTTCAAATACCTCGAATGGATTTATTTTTGATACAGGCGCTGACCATCTGTGCGATTTATATGACGAAATCAAAACATACTGTCTAGAATTCGGCATTCCGTGGGAAAAAGCAAGATTCCTACAATACGGACTCTCCAAACAACGAAAGATCGTTCCACTGGCAAGGGCTGTAA
>CAZNPI010000010.1:4715-13529 GCA_964575015.1 uncultured Gammaproteobacteria bacterium | reverse complement strand
GAATCATGTTGTCGCAAATTGCTTACGAGCTTTTTTTGACGAGTCCTGTGGTGGGTTCAGGTGCCGGGACATTCTATGAACGCGTAGGTTCAACGAGTGTCTTTTTGTTGGAATATGGTGCACCGCTGGATTCGCACGGCTTTATTCAAAAAATTGCAGCTGAAACAGGGATGATTGGTGTGTTTGCACTCGCGTATGTTGTGATCCAATGTGCCTATGTGTTGTTTGTAGGTTGGAAAATGATTCGGTTATCACCTTGGAAAGAGCCGTATCTGTTATTTATTGCAGCTGCGGGTGGATCGTTTGTGTACCAGCTTTTTAACACGGATTATTGGACCGGCAAGTTGTGGCTACCAATTGGATTGGCTCTTGCCGCCAGCTTTGTCTTACGAAAGAATGATCAGAAAGAATCGGAGACCGTATGAAGCCATATCGTCCGTATCATGCCGTTACCAATTATCATCGTGAACCTGGTGGGTTGCGTAGACTTGATTTTTTTGTTGATCGCATCGAAGCGTGGCGGGGTACTCGGTCATCGTCCACTATTCGTGTCTTGGATATTGGATGTGGAAAGGGGAATATTGCAATGGCGTTATCTCGTTTGGGGTATGCGGTGACTGGCGTAGATTTTGACGCGGCGTCTATTGCAGAGGCAAAGCGATCTGCTGTAGATTTCGGGTTGACTGCAAGATTTGTGACAGGATCATTTGATGCCCTAGCAGATCAGCAATTTGATGTGATCATTGCTAGTGAGGTGTTAGAACATCAACAGGATCCTGCATCATTTCTTGCGAATATTCAGCTTCATCTTTCATCCGTTGGGTTATTGTTATTGTCTGTTCCAAATGGAAAAAGCTTGGAAGAGCGCATCCGTCAATTCACAACGCACACAAAGGTTGGAACTGCGGTGAAGGTTGGGATCAAAAAACGAATGAAACATGAGGAGGTTCAAAGTGATGCCGGGCATCCGCATGAACTGTTCTTTTCCCTTAAAGAATGGCAGGGCGTCTTGATGCAATCTGGTTGGCGAATGATGTGGGTTGAATCGGCTGCCGCACTTTTTAAAGAGTTTTTTTATCTTGGTGGACGATATGTTATGCGTCGTGGTTCAAATCTGTTTCATCTGTTTGATGGGTGGGATCAGCGCCTCTCGTCCATCTTGCCTGTACGGATTGCTGATGGTTGGTTGATTGAGGCTCGATGGTTTGATCCGAAGAAGCTGTTTACGATGCAGATGATCCCAACACTCCAGTCTGGTGGTGCGGAACATCTTGTTCATGAGCTCGCGATTCGATTACCGGCAGAAAACATTGCAGTGCACGTTGTTTCGTTGTTTGGGGGAGGTCCGCTTGAATCGATCTTTCGTGATCAACATCTTCCTGTCACCGTATTTCCACGAACACAGCTATCCTGGTGGAAATTATTTTTTCAACTTCGACGATTATGTGTGATGGAACGTCCGTCCATCGTTCATACGCATTTGTTTGGTGCAGACGTGCTTGGTCGTTTAGCTGCGTGGTTCGCTGGGGTACCGGTTATTCTTTCCACAGAGCACAATATGCATTTGGAGCACGGATGGTTGAAGCGGTTGTTGAAGCGAATGTGGGTTCCAATGACGTCATCGTATATTGCTGTTTCTGAAGAGGTAAAGCAGTTCATGGTAACTGTTGAGGGGTTGCCAAAGCGCAAGATTGAAGTGATTCACAATGGTGTTGATGTAGATCGGTTGCGCGCCCGACCGCCTCGGCCTTTTCAAGATGTTCCACGACTTCTCACGATCGGTCGGCTTGAGCCGCAAAAGAATCAGGCCGTGTTGTTGCGAGCACTCGCAGAGGTTCAGTCCCCATGGCGGCTCGCTATTGTTGGTACCGGTTCCTTGGAACGTGAATTAAAAGAACTTGCTGAAATGCTCCATATTAGTTCACGAGTCGAATGGCTTGGGTATCGTGCTGACGTTCCGCAGCTTCTGGCAAATGCGGATATCTATTGTTTTCCATCACGTTGGGAGGGGATGGGCTTGGCATTTTTAGAAGCTGCTGTGGCTGGTGTACCAATCATTGCCTCTGATCTTCCTGTCTTTCATGAGATTGCAGATGAAACACAGGTAACGTATGTTTCACCAACAGAAGTATCGTCGTGGACGCATGCTCTCCAAGAAGTGCTTGCTCATTCATCTACGGCGATTCAACGAGCCAACGCGCTCGCCCCATCGATCAGAGAACGTTTTTCCATTGAAGGTATGGTTCAATCCTATGCTGCCGCATATCGGAAGCAGTTAACTCATCGCTCAAAATAATCATGAAGATTCTACACGTCAACAAATTTTTTGATTTTCACGGAGGTGCAGAAACGTATCTCCATTCGTTGATGAAGCATCAGCGTGATCGTGGTCACGAGGTTCACGCCTTTTCAACAAAGGCGCCGAAAAATGCGCCGTCTGATGATGCCTCTGCATTTGTGGAGCGATATGATTATGCTCGTTCAGAAGGTCTTGCGCGTGATCTCAAAAAAGGAATTTCCTATCTTTGGAACAAAGATGCGGAACGGGCAATGAAACAAATGATTGCAGAAATCCGACCCGATGTGATTCACATCCATAATATTTATCATCATTTGTCGTCATCAGTTTTGAAACCAATTCGTGCGGCAGGTATTCCGTGTGTTCAGACGCTGCATGATTACAAGCTCGCATGTCCAAACTACAAGATGTTTACGGAAGGCGCAGCATGTGAACGGTGCAAGGGCGGTCATTATATGGAAGCGGTCACGCATCATTGTCTGAGTGCATCAACGGCACAAAATTTTCTTGCAGCTGCGGAGATGGGGTTGACCAAGCTGACGCAATCCTATGAGCGAACAGTCGGAATGTTCTTGTGTCCTTCGCAATTTATGGCAGATAAGATGATTGCATGGGGAGAACCGCCATCAAAGTTTTTGGTCATTCCAAATCCAATTGATATTCCAGAAGTGAGCGCATCTGGCGATGGCGATTATATTTTATATGCCGGTAGATTATCTCCGGAAAAGGGAATTGAGACCTTGGTTCGTGCTATGGCACATGTTCCTGAAGCACGGCTACACATTGCAGGTACAGGACCGGAAGAGGGAAAGCTTCATGCGCTTGTGGAGTCACTTGGAATTACGACAATTACATTTTTAGGATTTTTACGAAGTGTTGATCTTGCAGAAGTTCGTCGTCATGCCAAGGCATTAGCCGTACCATCTGTCTGGTATGAAAATGGTCCGTATGCAGTTCTTGAGGCAATGGCAGAAGAGATCCCGATCATGTCCTCACGCGCTGGTGGATTGCCTGAACTTGTTGAGCACGGTGTGAGCGGTTGGTTGGTTGAGCCTGGAAATGTGGATGCTTGGGTTCGAGCATTGCGTGTTGTTGTTGCGACCCCACCAGAACTCCGTAAACGGATGGGGAAGGCAAGTCAGGAGCGCGTAAAGGCACGCCATTTATGGGAACAGCATTTAGACGAGCTTGAGGGTGTGTATAGACAATTACAGAACAAGCGGGTTAGCCCAATTCGATAAGGGCGATACTGATAAGACCGAGGACTATCCCAATTTTGCTCATCGTTGAAATCTGCTCTTGGAAAAAGATCACACCAACACAGGCAACGATGACAAGGTTGAGAATCGTGAATATTGAAATTGCTTTTGAGAGAATCTCATATCGGAGAGACAGGGCCCAAAAGAGAGAACCGATGGCATAGATACAGAGGCCAATGCCTAAAAGCATAGGCCGATGTTCTATCGCCCACTTTTTGAAGAAAATATCTCCCGCAATTTCAAGTGCAGTACCGAGAAGAATAAGAATCCAAAATGTAAGTTTGAGGTACATCGCAGTAGTTATTGTATTGCAACGATATCACGAACGAGTTCTGGAAATTCCGGACCGTTAAAATGACCCCGATCTTTGAATGCGGTGAAGTGTGCTTGGGGGAGTGCCTGTTGAAATTGATTCATATGTGAGAAGGGGACGATCACATCGTCTTCGCTATGGTAGAAGTGGATAGTCCCGCCTTGTTTGGCAAATCGTTCAAGATTTGGAGGGAGGATGAAATCCGTAGCCCGTTGAAACTCGCTGGGAAGAAACGGTGCAGCAACAAGAAATGTCGCACGGATTTGTTTTGGGAGGATTTCTTCAGAAAGATATTTTGCAAGAAAGATGCCACCAAGTGAATGCCCGATCAAGATGACGGTTGGGTCCATGAGTGGAATAAGTTTTTCAAAATAGATTTTCCATTCAAGATATTTTGCATTTTTCGAGTTTGGCATTCTGGGCAAGATCACTTCAAAATCAGTTCCTAGCCGTTCTTCAAGCGAATGCTTCCAATCCGATGATCGAAGCTTTTCAATCGTAACTTCCATGTTGCGAAGGTACTCTAAATAGTCCTCGTAGGTGGGAGAGAAATTGCCACCATGAATGGCGAAGATTTGATGTTTCATATTTTTATAATGCACCGTTCACTTCTTGATTTAGTCTATTGAAAAAATCAACCATAAAGTCATGGCGCTCTTGTGCTAATCGTTTTCCTTCTTCCGTCAGCATTCGGTCTTTGATGAATTGCAGCTTGACTATGTATTCTCTGTAGGCAGTATCTTCTTTTGTGTATGCTTCAGTTGAGGCAATGTCGATATCTGTATTATGTAGCTTTGCCCCAATTTCTCCAGCAAATAAAAAGGCTCTGCCGATACCGACGGCACCGATGGAATCTAGCTTGTCGGAATCAAATAGAATTTTTGCTTCGATGGATGTAGGGATATTTGTTCCGCGATATCGGTGTGTTTTGATGCAGTGAATAACGTTTGTCACGATAGCGCTATCAAGATTGAAGGGCGCAAGTAATTTTTGTGCCATCTCTGCCCCTTTTTCCGCATGGCAAATTTTTCCGTTACTTTCATCCTGAATGATTCGACCAATGTCATGAAGGAGCGCTGCAATTTGAAGCGTCTGAATGTTTGCGTGTTCTTTGCTCCCAATATGCAAGCAAAGGTTGTAGACACGAAGTGTGTGCTCCCAGTCATGGCTGCCTCTTGCATCTGCAAAGCACTTTTGCGCTTCATCGCGTATTTGTTCAATGATGTCCATGATCTGACTGTAACATGGCTCATTTTTCAGGAAAAGCAAAACCGACCGGCGGATCTCTTATGTTAGCCCTTGTGTTGAATAGCTATCGGTTCTTTGAGCATCTTGTAGAGCTCCTGAATGTCCCACTGCAATGAACTGGCCGCGATCTGTATAGGCGATTTATAGTAGTTTTTATTTAGGCTCAAAAGTATTTTTTTGAAACCATGTTGTTTTGATAGTAATTCATCTGCATTATTGGTTTCAATTGTGATGAACTTTTGGTCATACACTTCAGTGATGATTGCATTTGTGATGTTCTTCCATTCTATGAGACCTGCAGATATAGCGCTAGAATTGTCAAAAATTCCTTGGTCGTTAATGATTAACGCAGGTTTTGTATCAAATAACTTCCTAAACCCGTATATTCCGCAAAGAGTAAAAAAAAGGATTCCTATGATTGAAATGATTTTTAAAAATAGTGGGCTATATTCTGTTTGAGTATCTGCGACCTGCATGAGCCAAAAGCTTAATGCGATAAATCCAATTGCTCCAAAAGTTAAAAGCGCAATTCTCTTCTTATGTAATGAAATACTGATTTCTTTCATATGAAATACTGTATCTGAATATTGATGCGTATGAATAATGCGTGCTTCATTTTATGCGAATCGTTGTACGTTGTGTATATTTTAGCTACCTTGTAGGGATATAGGCAAATAGATTCAAATATAAAACCCTCGTTGAATCGAGGGTTTTATATGGCGGAGAGGGTGGGGTTCGAACCCACGGTACGGTTTCCCGTACGGCAGATTTCAAGTCTGCTGCTTTAGACCACTCAGCCACCTCTCCGTGGTGCGATTGGCGCGCCAGTACAGTATCAGCTCACGTTAGATGTTTCAAGACCCTGCCAGGGATCGTTGCTATTCTGAATATCTGAAAAATGCTATATTTCAGCTAGATCCTAGGGCATCTGCGCTGTCCTTTTTATGCAACGTTTACCCCGCCACATGAAAAAACAATATAAGAAGACGTATTCGGGTGAGAGACTCGCACAGATTTCTGATGGAGTTGAGACGTCTTTTGCGGCAACGCATGAGCCGGCCGAGGTGTTAAAAAAGCTGAAAACAAAAGATACGGGATTAACACCCAATGAGGCTCATGTTCGATTGGGACGATTTGGACATAATGAAATTTTGACTGAGAAAAAACGAAGTTGGTATCACGTGTTGTATAAAAATGCGAAAGATCCGCTGAGTATATTGTTACTTGTCCTCGGGGTGATCTCGATGTTTACCGGGGATGTAAAAGCAACAATATTAATTGGCACGATGTTGATTTTGAGTATCAGCTTGCGATTTTTTCAGGAGATGCGTGCAGACAAGGCAGCAGAAAAATTAAAGGCAATGGTACGCACAACAGTCACTGCAGTGCGAGGCGGAAAAAAGAAAGAGGTCTTGTTACGATGCGTTGTTCCGGGTGACATTGTGCATCTCTCTGCGGGAAACATGGTACCGGCTGATGTTCGCCTTCGCGTATCACGTGATTTGTATATTGATCAATCGAGTTTGACGGGAGAGTCGATGCCAGTTGAAAAAAATAGTTTAGCCGTTGAGAATGTGCCGAGTAATATCCTGGATCTGCCAAATTGTTGTTTCATGGGAACAAATGTGAGTAGCGGAACGGCGACCGCTGTCGTGCTTGGAACTGGGGTTACAACGAAATTCGGTGCGCTAGCTCAGGAGGTTTCTACGCAGCCGGAAGGGCCAACGAGTTTTGATCGTGGCGTTGATCGATATACCTGGTTAATGATCAAGTTCGTTGGTGTGATGGTGCCGACCGTATTTTTGATTAATGGTTTTGCAAAAGGAAATTGGGTCGAAGCCTTTTTGTTTGCACTTGCTGTTGCCGTTGGATTAACGCCAGAGATGCTGCCAATGATTGTGACCGTGAACCTTTCAAAAGGTGCGCTAGACATGTCGCGTAAGAAGGTTATCGTGAAACGTCTCAATGCCATTCAAGATTTTGGCGCAATGGATGTGTTGTGTACAGATAAGACAGGTACGTTGACGGAGGGCCGAGTTGTATTGATTCGATATGTTGATATTACGGGGCAGGAGAATGAGCATCTTCTGGATTTAGCTTATTTGCATAGTTATTATCAGACCGGTTTGAGTAATTTATTGGATGAAGCTGTATTGAAATTTAACGGCTCGGATCGACGGAAGGTCGCGGAGACGTATAAAAAAATTGATGAGATTCCATTTGATTTTCAGCGTCGTCGAATGTCGGTCATCGTTGAGGAGTCGAAGGGCCAGCATTTGCTTATTTGTAAGGGTGCGGTTGAGGAGGTGCTGGCACATTGCAGTAGTGTTGAGGTTGCTGGAAAGATCGAGAACGTGCAGAAATATCATCATACGCATCAGGACCAGTTGGCGATGCAAATGGGAAAAGAGGGTTTTCGTTTGATTGCTATTGCAACAAAAAAAATCGCTTCTACAAAAGAGGTGTATGCAGCACAGGATGAGTCTGAAATGACATTGATCGGATTTTTGGCGTTTTTGGATCCTCCAAAAGAATCTGCAAAAAAAGCAATTGTTGAGCTTGCGAATCATGGAGTCGCGGTGAAAATATTAACCGGAGATAATGAGCTCGTGACTCGCAAAATCTGTGAAGAGGTCGGGCTTTCTGCGGAGGGGCTGTTGTTGGGAAGTGATATTGAGAAGATGGATGATGCGGAATTGGTTGAAGCCGCAGAACGGATGATGGTGTTTTGTAAGCTCGAGCCATCGCACAAGGAGCGCATCATTCGTGCTATTCAAAGCAAGGGGCATGTTGTTGGATATTTAGGTGATGGAATTAACGATGCACCCGGATTGAAAGCCGCTGATGTTGGGATATCTGTAAACGGCGCCGTAGATATTGCAAAAGAGTCATCGGATATTATTTTGCTTGAGCGAAGCTTGCTCGTCTTGGATGAAGGTGTGATTGAAGGCCGTCGTGCATTTGGCAACATCGTGAAATACATCAAAATGACGGCGAGTTCAAACTTTGGGAATATGTTTAGCGTCCTTGGCGCAAGCCTCTTTTTGCCATTTCTGCCAATGTTGCCGCTGCAGGTTATCACAAATAATTTGATGTATGATCTGTCCCAAATTGGAATACCAACAGACACTGTCGACGCAGAATATTTGAACAAGCCGAGACAATGGAAGATCGATCGAATCCGTCAGTTCATTTTGTGGATCGGTCCGATGAGCTCGATCTTTGATTATGCAACGTACTTCTTGATGCTCTACGTCTTTAATGCCTGGCTTGATCCAGCGCTCTTTCATACAGGATGGTTTGTCGAGTCATTATTTACGCAAACCCTGATTATTCACGTCATTCGTACAAAGAAGCTCCCATTCATTCAGAGTCGTGCGAGCGTGCCGCTCACCATCGGAACGATCGTTATTTGTTCCTTGGCCGCATGGCTTCCATACTCTCCATTAGCCCCCATGCTCGGGTTTACGCCTTTGCCAATGCTGTTCTGGACCTATCTCGCTTTGTTCATCGTGTTATATCTCATCGTGACGCAGCTGATGAAGACTTGGTTCATCCGCAAATACGGATGGGACTAGACAATAACAGAGATCCTTGATTAAACCCGCCGATATTGGTAACGTATGGCCGCCTTCAGCAGGCGACCACGGAGAGGTACCCAAGAGGCTGAAGGGGGGAGATTGCTAATCTCCTAG